>JAGRHM010000787.1:1295-4243 GCA_020445005.1 Candidatus Competibacteraceae bacterium
GTTCGTTCCGCCCTTGAAGAACCTGGCGATGGCCGAGTGCTGGTGGTGGATGGCGGCGGTTCGATGCGTTGCGCGCTGTTAGGCGATCAGTTGGCCGAGCTGGCGGAAGAGAATGGTTGGGCCGGAATCGTCATCAATGGCTGCATTCGCGATTCCGCTGCTATTGCCGAAATTCCTGTCGGCGTTAAGGCCTTGGGCGTCCATCCGCTCAAAAGCGTCAAACGAGGCATCGGCGAGCGCGATATTCCCGTGCGTTTCGCCGGCGTGACCTTCCTGCCGGATCATTATATCTACGCTGATGAAGATGGCCTGCTGGTTTCGGAAAAACCATTGATCTGAACTTTCAGGCTAGCATTCACCTCCCCCTCTCTCTCAACCCCTCTCCCGCAATCGGGCGAGGGATAAACGATTATGGGGAAAATTGAGAGAATTTTCTTCCATTATTTTTTACTCGTCTCAATAAGGCAACTTCAGTAATCTTTCCATCATTATAGGTATGTCATTGCAGAAGCTCTCTGGTATTTCCCCGCTTCCTATATCATGCTTGTCCAAGGCGTTATTTACGTTCAATGCGGATCGCTGCAAGCCTGGCACATTGATGTAATACTAACCAAACATCATGGGGATCTTGCCCATCCCTCTAATTGGCCAAATTCCAAAGCGGGACCAACAGCGTGGATTCGAACCTTTATCGCGTTACTCTAGGTCAAGCCCGTCAAGCTGATGCCTTTACTGCGGGTGAAAAAGCTGCGATTCAGGCGCGCAACGCCCTGTCTGACGAACTGCCTGGCTGGGCGTTGGCTTTTGGCGGAGGCCGGCATGACGCTACCGCGCTGCTACAGGGTTTCCGCACCGTTCTAGGCGATATTCCGATTGTCGGTGGTTGTGGAGTCGGCCTGATCACTGTTGAAGCCGCTACGCTCACCGGTTATGAGTGTGGCCTGCTGCTGTTTCCTGCCGCGCTCAATCCAGCGGCCATCGCACTCGTAGACAACTTGGGACAAGATGAAAGAATCGCCGGGCAACAGTTGGGCGAAGCCCTGCGAGAGAGCGCCTTTCCAAATGCAACCGTGCTGTTGTTCTACGACTCGATACAGAGCAGCCCGCCGCCCATGTTGCACGTTGGTAGCCAACTGGTTGATGGCGTCTATGAAGGACTCGGCGAAGACCACCCAATACTGGTTGGCGCGGGTATGCTGGCGGACATGGAGCTGACGAACAGCTATATTTTCGATGGTCGGGAATCCCGAAAGCACGCAGCAGTAGCCGTAGTGTTGCCACCGACGCTGACCAGCCATAATACGATCATGCATGGCTGCTATCCGGCCAGCGATTTCCTGGAAATTACCCGCATCGACGGCGCGCGCGTGCTGGAACTGAATAACCGTCCCGCTTTAACCGTGGCCGCGGAGCGCCTGGATATCCCGCGCGAACAATTAGCCATGCTGCATCCCCCGCATTTCTCATTAACGCTGGGCGAAAAACACGGCGATCCTTTTACTCCCTTTCGTGAAGACCAGTATGTCAACCGACTGGTGATTGCCGCCGATCTATCCGATAACGCACTCATTTTATTTGAGGCTGACTTCCAGATCGGTTCACGAGTACAACTGATGGCCATCGACCCGCAACGCATGATCGAGTCTGCCCACCAGCAAACCCAGGCATTGCTAAGCACGCTCGATGGTCAGCAACTCTTGTTTAGCCTGTACATCGACTGCGCAGGCCGCTCAATGGCCTTCAGTGGTCTGGAAGATGACGAAACCGCACCTGTCCGGGAACAGGTCGGCGTGCGTTGCCCGTTGCTCGGTTTTTATTCCGGCGTCGAAATCGCTCCGCTGCTTGGCCGATCTCGACCCCTGGACTGGACCGGCGTATTAGCGGTGTTTACCACCACAGCTCCCTGAATGCTGCCATGAACCCTAGGCCAGATCTGGAACAGGCGCTCGATTATTATCGACAACAGTACGATGAGATTGGCGGTCGATTATTGCGCTTGCAGCAGGAACTGACCCAGGCTCGTCGCGACGCGCGTCGTAATCGCACCATCGCCCTGATCGTCCAACGGCTCTATGAATGCGCTAACCAGCAGGAATTCGTGATCGAATCACTGGGTGAAACTCTGATCGCTTTGCTAGTGGAATCTCTGGGAGTCGACTGTGCAGCATTACTGTATTGGCAGGACCCAGTGGATCAATGCCGGCTTGAATATGGCCTCGGTCTGACCACCGACTTTGCCCTGCCCTTGCCTGATGCGCCGCCGGTCCGCGCCACTAGCCTGAATCCTGGAACCTTGCCGATCGCTGCACAAGCCGTCTTGCAGAGTGAAGGTTTACGAAGCTGGTTATGGCTCGCTATCCCGGAAGCCGGTCAGGCGCTGCTGCTCGGGAATCGTCAGTTAAAAAAAGTCATTGATGATCAGGCGCTCGAGGAAGCCGATCAAGTGATCGCCGCCGCTGCGCTCAAGGTCTATCTGGGTTTGCGCGAACAACAAAAAACCTTTCGTGCTCTTCAGATTGCCGAGACCAATTACCGCACGCTGTTTGAAAGCGCCCATGAAGCTTTCGTCGTTTTTGATGTCCGGAATGGAGCATTGCTCGACGCCAATCAGCGCACTGTTGAACTCATGGGATGTTCACTGACCGAATTGCGTCGTTGTCTGCCTGCCAACTGGATGGTTTCAGCCGAGTGGGTCTGGAAAAGATCATGGTTGCGCGCGCTCGCTGGCCGGCCCCAACGCTTTGAGTGTGAAATTCACACCGCAACAGACCAATGCCTGTGGGTAGAAATCAATCTGAATCGCATTCATGCCGGTCAACAGCGACTGTTGCTTGCGGTTGTGCGGGATGTCACTCAACGCCGACAGAGCGAGCAACAACTCCGTCATCACGCTTTTCACGATGCGCTGACGCAACTGCCCAATCGCGCCTTGGTCTTGCAAAGTCTAG
>JAGRHM010000788.1 GCA_020445005.1 Candidatus Competibacteraceae bacterium
GCCATTACATGGAGAAACTCTGGCAGCACGCTTTTGCTTCGGCCCTGAGCAGTCAATGGCTGGCCTACCACAGCGGCTGTAAACAACAGGCCGATGATGCGTTTATGGCCGGCTTGCTGCATAACATCGGCCAATTGGCGATTCTGCGCGTGATCGACGAGCTGTCGGCTACAAAACAGTTGACCGGCGCTCAAATGCAGAAAAATCTGGTGGAAGAGTTGTTGGATAGCAACATGCATAATGCCCAAGGTTATGTGCTCATGAAGCGCTGGAACCTGCCCAATGAATACTGCGTTGTGGTCCGCGATCATCATAAGGAGCCTTACGATAGCGACAATATGTTGCTGGTCATTGTCCGCCTGGCCGATCAGGCTTGTGAAAGACTGGGAATCGGCCTGCATGCGGATCCAAATATTGCATTGGCCGCCTTGCCAGAGGCGCACACCCTGGGTTTGGGAGAAATTGCGCTGGCTGAAGTGGAAATCTTACTTGAAGATAGCGTGATCATGGCGGGTTAAGTTCAACGGAGGCTTGAAAATCCTCTGCTCTTGTTAGAACAAATGCCTATACTCAAACCATAAAATGACCACGGTTGACTCTGACCCTTTGGTGCTTTTGTCATGACCGAACTAACCCTCCGTGAAGCTGAAATCACCCGCGCCAGCCTGCTGAACCGCACCGTGTACAACCTCCGCGAAGCCTGGCGGGAAATGGCCGACTGGCGGGAAGGGCTGTTCTCAGCCGCCCCTGGCCCCAGCCTTCCCGAAAAGGACGCGGAAGCGCTGAGAGTCCAGATGCGGGACTGTCTGGAAGCGCGGGGCGGCGAGGTATCCGCCCGGGCGCGGGCTGCTAATCTGGGGCGCGCTTATCTGTCGCTAAATGCCCAAGGCCGACAGCGGTTTCTGCAAATTCTGGCGACTGAATTCGATATTGATCGCAAGGCCGTCGACAAAGCGATAGTCGCTGTGCAGCAGACCGGTGAGGACGCCAGGGAGCGCGCCAAAACCGAGCGGGCGTTGCGTCAGGCGTTGCAACCGCCGAGATTGCGGTTGCTGGCGCAACTCAACGCCTTGCCTGAGGGATTCCTGTTTCTGGTCGATCTGCGCGAAGAATTGTTGAGCTGGAGCCGGGATGACCTGGCGCTGGCCGCGCTGGAACGGGATTTATTGTCGTTGCTGACCTCCTGGTTTGATGTCGGGTTCCTGGAACTGCGGCGCATTACCTGGGATTCGCCGGCCTCGCTGCTGGAGAAAATGATTGCTTATGAAGCTGTGCATCCGATTACCGGCTGGGGCGACCTCAAGAACCGGCTGAGTTCCGATCGACGCTGTTTCGCTTTCTTTCATCCGCGCATGGCCAGTGAACCGCTGATCATCGTCCAGGTCGCGCTGGTGAATGGCATTGCCGACAATGTGCAAACCTTGCTGGATGAGACTGCGCCAGTGCTCGATCCGCACGTCGCGGATACCGCCATTTTCTATTCAATCTCCAACGCCCATGATGGTCTGAGCGGGATCAGCTTTGGTAATTTCCTGATTAAGCGGGTGGTGGATGAACTGGCCAGTGAGTTCAAAAACCTCAAGACCTTTGCGACTCTGTCACCCATTCCCGGGTTCCAGCGCTGGCTGGATCGCAAGTTGAGCGACTCGGACCAGGATGTGGAAGCGGAATGGTTGACCGCCACGGAACGCAAGGCGCTGGCCAGCGCGGCGGGAACCGGCAAGGAGTCGGCATCTCTGAAAACCCTCCTGCAAACCCCGAACTGGTCGCAAAAACCGGAGTTGGCTAAGGCGCTCAAGCATCCGTTGATGCGGTTATGCGCGCGTTATTTGGTCAAAGAGAAACGCGATAGTCTCACCGTTCTGGACCCGGTGGCCCGCTTTCATCTGGCCAATGGCG
>JAGRHM010000789.1 GCA_020445005.1 Candidatus Competibacteraceae bacterium
AATCCGATTGAAATGGGCATGCCGAACCTGGACGCTACCATTGGCCGCATCCAGGCGATTCCCGGTTACCAACCTTATTTCGAAGCAGCGTTTGGTAAAGACGCTATAACCATGGACAACGCGGCTAAAGCCATCGCAGCTTATGAGCGCACCCTGATCACGCCGAACAGCGCTTACGATCGTTATGTCAAGGGCGATAAAAAAGCCATGACTGAGCAGCAGATCAGAGGTATGGAAACCTTTGCCAAAACCGGTTGCACGGCCTGTCACTCCGGTCCGGCTTTTAATGGTTCCACCAACATGCCGGCGGGTCAGGGTTTCTTAATGAAATTCCCGGTCTTCGCTGGCAGCCCATATGAAACCCAGTACAAGCTGACTGAGGATCCAGGCCGCTACACTGTCACCCAAAAAGAGGAGGACAAATATTTGTGGCGGGTGCAGACGCTGCGTAACCTGACTTACACCGCGCCGTACTTCCACAACGGTTCAGTCAAAAGCCTCAACGAAGCGGTGCGCGTCATGGCCAAGACCCAGCTTAACAAAGATTTGAATGATGCTGAGATCCAGGACATCGTCGCTTTCCTCAGAGCATTAGACGGCCCGTTTCCGCAACAAATTATGCCGAGGCTACCGCCGACTCCCGGCGGTCTACTGACCGAAAACTAACACACTCCACCAAAACAGGATTCGTCATCATGCGCCTGTTATTGGTCGAAAACGATACGCTATCGGGCGATCGCTTGCGAACTGAACTGGAACAGGCTGGATTTGCGGTGGATGTCGCCACGGATGGCGTTGGCGCCCCGAATTCATGGGGGAGTCAGAACCTTACCATGTTGTCGTGCTTGATATTGGGTTAGCAGTCGCCATGTGTGCTCGGCGACTAATACCCCTCGAACGTGAACCGCGCCGAACCAATGGCCAGCATATCGCCAGTTTCCAGCACCAGCACTTCGTTGGTCGCCAGGCCATGACAACCGACCTGCACCGAACCTGACGCCGCCAGGTTCTGAATCCAGTACATGCCATCCCGGAATAATAATTCCGCGTGATGAGGCGTTACATCCGGCGCGTTGATGCGCAAACCATCCTGCTGAGAACTGCCAATAGACAGCCACTTGGGGACATAATAATGCGCGACTTGTTGGTGGGCGGCGTCATCACGCTCAAAACGGACGTAGAGCAATGCGCCGGGGTTGCCAACGCCGTTCAGTTCCGCGACCCGATCCTGCAAGCGCATCAAATGCAGATAGCGATTACGAAGATTCGTGCGTAATTCATTGTTCTCAGCCTGCTGATCGCGCTGACGCAACACTTCAACCAGTTCCAACAAGTATTGTCCGAAGCGGTCGCGCGGCTCCTGGGGATCCCACTCCAGCGTCTCACGCTCTTTTTTATGATCCCAAGCCACAGAGAGTCGCAAGTGGTACAAGTCGCAAACATCGACTACATCATCCGTTTCCAGTATTTCCCAGCACCCGCGATCCAGCCGTTGGCCGTTGCGCCCCGTATAGGTATGACCGTGATCGCTGACCGCCATCAACGCTAGTTGATCGCCCAACGCACAGACCACACAATGCAAGCGGGAAATCCGACTGTATTTCGGGATGAAACCCAACGTGAAATCGCCAAATCCAGCTCCAGCAGCAGCACTCTGTCGACCAAAAATCATAAAAGGACGAGAGACCAATTCGATGCGCGCTGGAGCCTGCGTCGGATCAGCAGCCAACAACAAAGCCCGGGTCAGCGGGGTGCCCCGGCTCAGCGTCTGTTCGTTGGCTGCGCGCAGGTGGTGAGTATGTTCGGGATTGTCTTCCAGTTCGAGCAAGAGGGTACAGGCCAGATTTCCGCTCTCTGTCGCACCCGACAGCCATACTCCAGCATCCGATCCAGCCATCGGAAGATCCGGCCAGAACCGATCACAGGCAGGTTCAACGCCTGATCCAGCTTCCATCTTGAGATTTTCCTGGCTTCCCGGCGAAAAATCCAGGCGAATCTCCAACCGGTTCGCGTAAACCGACCATTCTCCGCGATGATCGCAGAGTTCGAGTTCCAGCCAGAGCGTTGCTCGCGCCGGTTCTGTATGGAGTAGACGATAATCAAGATAAACCGGTTGAGCGTCACGGCCATCCAGCAACCGGACCGAGGGTGCTTGCCCATCCTGAGCGAAAACCAGATCAGGACTGCGCACATGCAACTGGATTTCCCGGTACAGCCACCAGGTAGGATTAATAAGCAAGGCGCAGAGCACGCCATTTCGCCCAGGTAATACCGGAGTCGCGGTTGCCAAACCGATCAGCACGGGTTGTCGAGTTTCCTGCAACCGCGCAAATCTTCGCTCGTGTTCATCCCGTTGCACTGAATCACTGTCGTGCAGCCAGCGCAGATACCGGTTTCGAAAATACTGTAGCGCTTCACGGTCCTGGGCCTCCTTGCGATCCTGTTTTACTCCCAGGTCGCTGAGCAGGTTAGCGAATTCGCGCAGGGACGGCGATATAGCGGTTGTCTTTCGCGGTTCGGCGTCGGTCCCGGTCGGTTTGCTGGCGGGAGGCAGATCTAGCAGCGGTACTGGCGTTTCTTCGATGACCAGCTGTGTTGGTGGCAAGGTCTCGTCTGAGGGTAGGACGAGAACCGTTTCGTCCGGCGCCGATTCGACCGGACTGTTTGCATCTGTCTTCAGAGTTTCTTCCAGATCGAAATCGAAACTCAGGCCCAGATCGGGAAAATCCAGATCAAATTCCCCCTTATTGTCGTCCGGCAAGGAAGGCATCGCCTCAGTCGCGTCTAGCGGATTATCAGCATTCGACGCCAGCGATTTTTGGGCAGGTTCATTCAGAAAACAACTTCGGGCCGCTTCATCAACCAGCGCCGGGGTAATTTCCCCACCGGCTTCCAGGCTCGCAAACAGCAGCAAGGTATCGCAGAGCATGACGATAGCGCGTGGAATGCCTTGACAATATTGGGCGATGCGCTCAGTCACCGCATCCGGGGGCGGGCTACCATCCCAGTGCTCGGCGGTTTCAAACTGGTGACGAATAAATTTTTCCGTTTCCTGATCGCTCAGGATGCCGAGGCGACAGCGCACCGCAATGCTGGTCTGGAGTTGGTGCAGCTCGGGTTGGCGCAGTTTGCCTTCGATATCCGGCAATCCGGTCAGTACGACTTGCAGACGATGCGCGGGGACTGCGGGCATCTCCACGAAATCGTACAGACGGCGCAAAACGCCAAGGCGCAGATGGTGAGCGTCGTCAATTAACAGTGCGACAATCTGATCGCGGCGCGCGCATGCCGCCAGCATATCCAGCAGCAATCGGCTTTGCTGACCGGCGTCCAGATGGTCAACCGGCAATTCCAGATGGGCGCACAGGTAATTCAGAATATCAGGAAAGTCGAGGCTGGCGTTGGTCAGTAGCACAAAGTGGACATCGCTGGCTTCCGCCATGCAATGACGCAACACCAGCGTCTTACCGACACCGGCTTCTCCTGTCAGCAGAATAATGCCTCTTCGTTCCCGAATGCCCTTGAGGATATCCTCGCAAGCAGCATCAAAAGTGGCATTATGATAAAAACGCTTAAGCTCCTTCGGTTCGAAGGGCTGATGATCAGAGCCGGTATTGGTGGTTTGCATATCCCCTCCCGCCAGTCGCTACTCGCAAGTTTACGACGCTTATGTCAATCCCAACAGCCCCTATGCGATTCCCGGCGCGTCGTCGGTGGTTATTACGGCGTTTGCTGACCGTCATTCATCAGTTACTCGGTTTACTGGGGGGCGGTTTATTAGCCCACGCTCGCAGTCTGCCTCCGGAATGGCGGCATCGCCGTAGCCACTGGCCGCTCCGGTTGGCGGCGGCCTTAGTGGAGCGCGGGCTTGATTCTGAGCTGGTCGATCTGTCGTTTGCGACTCAACTGCGCTACCGTCTGGAGCGGCTCGGACCGACTTACATTAAGCTTGGCCAGATTCTGGCGGTTCGTGAAGATATGTTACCACACGCCATTACGGATGAATTGAAAAATCTGTTCGATCAAGCGCCAGCTGTATCTTTTTCAATCATTCGCGCCTTGATCGAAGCTGAGCTGGAGCGCCCCTTGACCGAGTTGTTTCTCCACATTGAGGAACAGCCCTTAGGTTCGGCATCGCTGGCCCAAGTCCATCGCGCTACAACCCGCGATGGGCAGGCGGTCGTAGTTAAGGTGCTTAAACCTGGGGTGCGCGAGTTGGTGTTGGTGGATCTTCGATTATTAACGTGAGTTCTGTTTATTATT
>JAGRHM010000790.1 GCA_020445005.1 Candidatus Competibacteraceae bacterium
CTATCTGGCGCCCGTGCTCCGCTCGGGAATGCGGGTGATCATTTCCACCGGCACGCGCCACTTGCAGGACCAGTTGTACCACCGCGATCTGCCGGTGGTGCGCCGGGCGTTGAAAAGTCCGGCGAATATCGCCCTGCTGAAGGGGCGTGGCAATTATCTGTGTCGCTACCGCTTGCGCCTGACTGATCAAGAGGGACGCCTGACTTCCCGTGAACAGATTGCCGAGTTGCGACATATCCATGCCTGGGTCAGACGCACTCGGCGCGGCGACATCGCCGAAGTTGCCAATGTACCGGAGACCTCGCCGATCTGGCCGCGCGTGACCTCCACGACGGATAACTGCCTGGGGCAAGAGTGTCCGGATTTGAGCGATTGCTTTCTTGCCAAGGCAAGGCGCGAGGCGCAGGCCGCCGATCTGCTGGTCATTAACCATCATCTGTTCTTTGCCGACATGGCCATTAAGGAAACCGGCTTTGCCGAGTTGTTGCCTGGCGCGGAAGCCATCATTCTCGATGAGGCGCATCAGTTGCCGGAAATCGCCAGTCACTTTTTTGGCAAGTCCTTGAGTGGTCGACAATTGCTTGAACTGACCCGGGATACGCTGGTGGAGCAACTGCGGGATACCCCGGATTTCCCGGAGTTGCGCGAACGTGCCCAGGCACTGGAAACAACGACCGCTGCTTTGCGCGAGACGCTGGGTTCAGAAGATCGCCGTGCGCTATGGCGTGAAGCGGTAGAGCAATCGACGGTGCGGGAAGCGGTCGCAAATTTAACGCTGAAGCTGGACGCTTTGCGGGACGCCTTACGTGAGGCGGCCGGGCGCGGTAAGGGTCTGGAAAATTGCGCCCGGCGCAGTGACGACCTGGCGCAACGCTTTTTGGCGCTAACGGGGGCAATTCTTGAGCCTGGCGGCGTTTGCTGGTTTGAGACCCGAGGGCGTGGGTGGATGTTGACTTTGACGCCGCTGGATATTGCCCCGACTTTCCAGGAGCGGATAACCGCGCAACCGGGCGCATGGGTATTTACCTCGGCGACGCTGGCGGTAGGCCAGCGCTTTGATCATTTTGCCGCGCGCCTTGGGTTGACGGACTATGCGGCGCTATGTCTGGACAGTCCGTTCGATTTCGCCGGTCACACCCTGCTGTATCACCCGCCGGAACTGCCGGACCCCGCAACGCCGCGCTACACCACCGCCCTGCTGGAAGCCGCATTACCGGTGTTGGACGCCAGCCGAGGGCGGGCGTTTCTCCTGTTCACCAGCTATCGCGCTCTGCGCGAGGCGGCGGAATGGTTGGCGGGGCGGGTGGCCTATCCGTTACTGGTCCAGGGGCAATGGCCGAAGGCGACGCTGCTTAAGCAATTCCGGGAATTGGGTAATGCGGTGTTGCTGGGTACGGCCAGCTTCTGGGAAGGTGTGGATGTACGCGGCGAAGCGTTGTCTTGTGTGATCATCGACCGACTGCCGTTTGCTTCGCCTGGCGATCCGGTGATGCAAGCGCGCATTGAGTCGCTGCGGCAGCGCGGCGAGAATCCGTTTATGGATTATCAGTTACCGCAGGCGGTGATTACCTTGAAGCAGGGGGTAGGCCGGCTGATCCGCGATGTGAGCGACCGGGGGGTGCTGGTGCTGGGCGATCCCCGGTTGTTAAGCAAGTCTTATGGGCGGACTTTCCTGGACAGCCTGCCGCCGATGCCGCGCACCAAAAAACTGGAGCGGGTGCAGGCGTTTTTTGCTGCGGTTTAATTTGCTGCGGTTTAAGAAGCGGCGCTGTACAAAAAACACCTTGCCCGCCCGTAGGAGAAGTGGCCCCCAAAAATTGGAC
>JAGRHM010000791.1 GCA_020445005.1 Candidatus Competibacteraceae bacterium
CAGTGGTTTGAGCCCAGTGCCCTCACGCCTTACGACCCACAATTTCCGCAGCGGATGACCCTGGCCCGGCAGATCATCATGAAGCGTCGGCGTAATGTTTTGCATGAACTGGCGAAATGACCTCATTATGCTCCATTACATTCACGATTACCGCCGCCTGGATGATCTGCGCCGGATTGCCGGGGCGGAGAATGAGAGCACCTTGTCGCCGGCGTTTGCCGGGCTGCTGGAGGATTATGGCCGCGAACATCAGTTGATTCTAGCGCGGGAGTGGCCGTTTCCGGGGCGGGATGGCGCGACGCTGCGGGCGGATGGGGTGTTGCTGGATCGCTTGCGGTTGGCGCATGGCTGGTGGGAGGCCAAGGATTCCAAGGATCATTTGGATCGGGAGATTGAGGCCAAGCTGCGCAAGGGTTATTCCAGCGACAACATTCTGTTTGAGGACACCGTGCAGGCGGTGTTGGTGCAGAATGACCAGGAAACGCGCTGGGTGTTGTTGGCCAACGATGCGGCGCTGTCAGCGTTGCTGAATCAATTTTTCGCCTTTCGCCCACCGGAGGTGGAGCAGTTTGCGCAGGCGGCGGCGCAATTTCGCCGAGATTTGCCGACGGTACTGGACAGTCTGGTCGAGTTGATTACCCAGCGCGAGGCGGAGAATGCGACGTTTCGCGCCCGGTTGGCGGAGTTTCATGGCTTGTGCGTGCGGGCGCATTTTGGCCAGGGACTGGCGGATGAGGGGCTGGACATTCTCGATCCGTGTACGGGAACCGGGACGTTTATTGTCGAGTTGCTGGGGTTTTTGCGTAGGGATCGGGCGGCGTTGGCGCGGAAGTATGCTGGGGAGATTCACGCGAATGAAATTGCCATTCTGCCGTATTACATCGCCGGACTGAATATCGAGCAGACGTATGCGGATATTCTCGGCAACTGGCGGGAGTTTAGCGGCGCGTGTTTTGTGGATACGCTGGAGAACTGGGGATTCGAGAAGACGTACAGCGGCGCGCAGGGTGATTTGCTGAGGTCGATTACCGATGAGAATCAGCAGCGGATTCGGGAGCAAAACGCTCGGCGCATTCCGATTATCATCGGCAATCCGCCCTATAACGCGAATCAGCAAAACGAGAATGATAACAATAAGAACGCCGTTGCGTCGGAAGCGGATGCGCGGATTAAGGCGACGTATTTAAAAGCCAGCAATGCGCAGAAAACCAAGTTGTATGATCCATATGTGCGGTTTTTTCGCTGGGCGAGTGATCGAATTGGGGACAAAGGCATCGTTGGGTTTGTGACGAATCGTTCCTATCTGGATGCGCGGGGTTTTGATGGGTTCCGCAAGGTGGCGGCGCAGGAATTTCAGGAAATCTGGATTGTGGATTTACAAAGCGATGTGCGGCGCAATCCGAAGATTTCCGGCACGAAACATAATGTGTTCGGGATTCAAACGGGCGTGGTGATTGGTTTTTTTATCCGTAACCCGCGCTGTGAGGGCTGCGAGATTCACTATCTGGCTGTGGATGATTTTCTGACGGCGATTGAGAAGCGGCGGTTTCTGGTGGTCAATTCACTGGCGGTGTTGAAGAGACAGGGGGCGTTTCAGGGGATTTTGCCAAATGAAGCCGGAGATTGGATTAATCAGCCAAAGAATGATTGGGGTAATTTTTTAATTATTGCTGATAGGGAAGTAAAATCAGAAAAAAGTGATTATGTTATTTTTAGATTATTTAGTAATGACATAAATAATGCTCGCGATGAATGGGTTTATGCAGATAATCAACAATTAATTAAAGACAAAATAAAATATCTAATAAAACATTATCAAATGTGCATTCAAGATGAAACTTCTGATGATGGTGTAATTAAATGGTCAGAGTTTTTGAAGAAACGTCTTAAAAACGGTAAGAATGAAAAATTTTCAGAAGATCGAATTTTATTTTATTTTTATAGGCCATTTACTAAGCGACTACTATATTTTTCTGATTTGCTAATTGATCGGCTTGGATCTTCTAAAGAAATTTTCCCTATTTTTAAAGATAACCTAGCTATTTCAATAACGCATCTAGCAAGTAATAAACCATTCGCAACACTAGCTATTTCGAGTAATGCTGATTGGCACTTACTTGGTGATACTGTTATTTTACCTTTAAATCGTTACCTAGAAAATGAATCGAAAATAATAAACATCACCGACTGGTCCCTTTCTCGTTTCCAGGAACACTACACTGACCCCACGATTACCAAACTCGATATTTTCCGTTACGTTTACGCCGTTCTGCACGATCCCGTTTACCGGGAAACCTACGCGCTGAATCTCAAGCGCGAATTTCCGCGCATTCCCTTCTATCCCGACTTCCGGCAATGGGTCGCCTGGGGCGAGCAACTCATGGCGCTGCATCTGGGCTACGAAAGCGTTGAACCGTGGCCGTTGCGGCGGGTGGAACTATCCTGTTCCCCCCCTCGATTGAGGGGGGGTGGCGCGAAGCGCCGGGGGGGGTTAAGCGCCGCAACGGACAACCACCCCGGCGCTAACGCGCCGTCCCTCCTTGAAAAGGAGGGGAATATTTTGTCTCCCAAACCTTGCCTCAAAGCCGATAAAACCGCCGGGCGTATTGAGATTGACGAATTGACCGTGCTGCATGATGTGCCGCCGGACGCCTGGGAGTACCGACTCGGCCACCGTTCAGCATTGGAATGGATTCTGGAGGAGTATAAGGAACGCACGCCCCGCGATCCCACCATCCGTGAGAAATTCAACACTTACCGCTTCGCCGATCACAAAGAAAAGGTGACCGACCTGCTGATGCGCGTCTGCCGGGTCAGCGTCGAGACCATGCAGATCATCGCCGCCATGCGCGGGGCGCAACGCTGAGTCATTCCGCCCCAGGAGAACACTATGCCCAACGCCGCCCTCGCTCCGGACTTCACCCTGTATGACCAATTGCTGGCCCTGCCGGAAAACATCGTCGGGGAAATCCTTAACGGTCAGCTTTACACCCAACCCCGGCCCAGCGGACGCCATACCCTCGCCCAATCCGGCCTGCATGGCGAAATCGATGGCCCGTTTCAAAAAGGTCGGGGCGGACCGGGCGACTGGTGGATTTTCATGGAACCGGAAGTCCACTTCATTCGTGATACCGAGGTTATCGTTCCTGACTTGGCCGGCTGGCGCCGGGAACGGATGCCGACTTTACCGGAGGATCATCGCTTCGACATCGTCCCTGACTGGGTCTGCGAAATTCTTTCGCCAGGCACCGCGCGCAAGGATCGGGCGCTAAAAATGCCGCTGTACGCCCGCTTCGGTGTCAAGCACCTTTGGCTGATCGATCCCCTGGCCTATACCCTGGAAGCGTTTGAATTGCGTGAGGGACGCTGGAGTCTAGTCGAGGTTTTCAAGGATGAAGAAACCGTGACGGCTCCGCCCTTCGCCGCCGCGCCATTTTCGCTGGCGGTGCTTTGGCGGTAAGAATGACAAACCCCGCCATCGTCACTCGGAGAAGAAGATGAAATTTCCCTATGGTATTGCTGATTTTCACAAGATTCGCCAGCAAGGCTATTTCTACGTGGATCGCACGGATCGCATTGCCGTCGTGGAAGACAGGGGTAGTGTTCCAAACATGGATTTC
>JAGRHM010000792.1 GCA_020445005.1 Candidatus Competibacteraceae bacterium
TCAAGCGCGCCGCCGCGCGCGGCGTAACCTGCCGCGCCCTAGTAGATGACCTCGGCTCGCGCCTGCTGATCCATTCCGAACATTGGCCCGCTATGGCCAAAGCCGGCATTCGTCTCGCCCGGGCCTTGCCGATTGGCAACCCATTGCTACGGCCTCTTCGTGGCCGAATCGATTTGCGCAACCATCGCAAAATCGTAGTGATCGACGATCGCATTACCTATTGCGGCAGCCAGAACTGCGCCGATGCGGAGTTTCACGTCAAAGCCAAATACGCGCCCTGGGTGGATGCCGTAATGCGTTTCGAGGGACCGATCGTCCGGCAGAATCAACATCTCTTTGCCAGCGACTGGATGGCTCACATAGACGATGATATTGATGAATTGTTACGTCGCCCGCTTCCGATATTTCCGCCCGGCTTTCCTGCTCAGGTCATCGGCACGGGACCCACCGTGCGTTATTCCGCCATGCCCGAGATGTTTGAATCGCTAATGCACGCCGCACGCCGGGAGCTGACCATCTCGACTCCTTACTATGTCCCTGATGAGTCGATGCAAGGCGCCTTATGCGCCTGCGCCCGCCGAGGCGTCGCCACCACTCTGATCGTTCCGGCGCGGAATGACTCCTGGGTTGTCGGCGCAGCCAGTCGCAGTTATTACGCCGATTTGCTGGCCGCTGGCGTGCGCATCCTCGAATACGAGGGAGGATTGCTGCACGCCAAGACCCTGACTCTCGATGGCGAAATTACGCTGATCGGTTCCGCTAACCTGGATCGTCGCAGTTTCGAACTAAATTACGAGAATAATATCTTGTTCTATGATCCAGCCCTGACTGCTGAACTGCGTCAGCGCCAGGACCGCTATATGGCGCAATCCCGCCTGATCAGCAACGCGGAGGTTGCGGGCTGGCCTCGCCAGCGGCGGCTCCGGAACAATGCCATCGCCATACTGGGGCCGGTGCTTTAACAAATTAGCATCATCGGCCACGGATCAACTCATGCGGAACTTTAACGTATGCGGTTAATTGTAGGAATATCCGGCGCGAGCGGAGTCATCTACGGTATTCGTCTTCTGGAGACGCTCAAGGCAATGCCCAATATCGAGACGCATTTGGTGATCAGCAAGGGCGGCAAGCTGAACATCGGGTTTGAAACCGCCTGGAAAGTCAAGAAAGTCGAGGCGCTGGCCGACATCGTGCATAACGATCAGAACCTCGCCGCCGCGATCAGCAGCGGTTCCTTTCAAACCGGCGGCATGATCATCGCCCCGTGTTCGATGAAGACGCTGTCCAGCGTCGTTAATTCCTACACCGACAACCTAATCGCGCGCGCGGCGGATGTGGTTTTAAAGGAACGCCGGCGCCTCGTGCTGGTTCCCCGGGAATCGCCGCTGCATGTGGGCCATACGCGACTTTTGCATGAAGCGGCCCTGATGGGCGCGATCATCTGTCCGCCCATGCCGTCTTTCTACAACGCGCCACAGACCGTGGATGACATTATCAATCATACTGTGGGTCGAATACTGGACTTGTTTGACCTCGACAGCGGGCTGGTCAGGCGCTGGCAAGGGCCGCCCCGTGATGCAGCGCGGCAAGACGCATGACGCGCAAGCTCGGCTCGCGCCTTGTTCGCTGATAACCCTGCATTCCGGAATTCCCCTCATTGAACGGAAGCACCTCACCCTGCGGACACGCATTAAACGATGAGTGAGAAAGACCATTTGTTTCTCCAAACTCGACAAAATGCATGACATCGTTATCGGCCTGTTTATCAACCGATATGAATTTGGGGTTTTAGTATGAAATCCATGTTTGGAACACTACCCTCACCGCCTGGTTCATCCACGCCGCACTCCCATACAAGGCATCCGCCAGAATGGCCGTTGACCTGAAAGCCCGGATGGTCACCCTGAAA
>JAGRHM010000793.1 GCA_020445005.1 Candidatus Competibacteraceae bacterium
CTTTGCCCATTGCCCCTAATAACCCGCTATCCGCTGTATCCGTAGGAGGGCTATCAAACGCACCCATTTTGGCACATCAAGGCCTTGGTAGGTAAGGCGCGTCCATGTCATTACAACCCACAATTCCACCTTGATCAACCGCAGTGATCATTGGTTACACTGCTCCTGCACGTACCCCGTTATCGCCGGCAGGCATAGATCACACAGCAGTTCCGAAGGCCCGAGCTGAGTGCGTATAGCACCCTTTTTCGTAATCAGCCACTGCCCGTGATAGGCGGCTGCTCCATCTGAGAAACGACCCCGCAGCACCCATAGGCCTTCGGCGTAGCGCGTCAAGGAAAACTGTTCCTTGACCGGCCGGTCAATCCAGGGATCGAACATGCCCGACACCTCCAAGGCGACCCGTGTGTCGCCCAGGAGAACATCCAGCGTTATCAACTGGCTGGACGGCACATCGCCATCAGTCCCAAAGAAAGGCAATCCGTCAACGGTACAGATCCACCGTGGGCCGCATTCACCCAGCTGATGCTGGGTTCGGTCGAACGGGGCCGCTTGCAGCCACACGCTGCCGGGTTCGTAGTCGAATTGTACCGAAGGCGTGCGTCCCCCGGCATCGGCAAAGACCCCAAGCGCTGGCGATAGACCCGCCGCCAATAGGACCCACTGGATAGTCCCCCGGATCCGCGCCTTCATCGTCCCCAGGCTCCCATTACGCAACCCGCAGGCCCGTATCCACCATCGGCGGCAACAGGGCGGTGATCAGGATCGTCGCTCTGCCCGAACGACCGGGAAGCAGCTGATAGTAGCGCACCCGGATCTGCTGCATGAGCGCCACCGAACGAGTCTGGATGATGGGGTCGCCCACATTCGGAGGTGACAGGCTCAGATTGTCAAAATGCACCGGCAGGATGCAACCCTCGATCACCATGGTCCGATGGGCCCGATGGATTTGTATGTAGGTGCGATGGCCGGTATCCCGCAGCTGCAGGCGCCAACCCTTGGGTCCGTCGCTTCTGACCTCCGTTTCATATTCACCTAAACGGATGCGGCTGACCGAGGGGCGGGATCGACCGGACGCATCGGGCAACCACGGCAATTCATAACTATAACAAAGCCTTTCCCATTCATCAGTGACGGTCTTCAAAAAGAGTGTTCCCCAACGGTCGGAACTGGCAAACGTCAGTCTTTGCAGATAAAGAAATGGCCAACTCATGATCGTCCCCTCTCTGTTGAAACGGTGATCTTCTCGCTTCCCCCAGTCCTTGGGCCAACGCCTGACAAGCGCCTCAGCATCGGAATTGGCCTGGCGGGATATGGTATCGTCCGGCTGCTGTCGGCGACACCCCAAATTGAGCTCGGGCCAGCCGGGCGAGTTCGGGAAACGGATTGACCGGATTTCGGAATCGCCGTCTGAACACGCTGCTGCGGTAATCCTCGGCGCCTTCCCCCTCAGCAAACGGGCTCCAGATCTGATAATGGAGGTGAGGGGAGCCGGCGTTGCCCGTACTCCCGAGAAGTCCAATCGGTGTGCCTGGCAAGATCACTGAACCGGGCCTCACAGACGGGAAGGCCATCAGGTGAGCGTAGTAATGGAAGTAGCCCGCATAGTCAGCGATCACGGCGTAATTGCCCCCATTCGGGCTGTTTCCGACCCCAGGAGCGATAGGCCGATTACCAAGACGGCACTGAACAACCACGTTTCCCCCGGTTGTACTCACGACAGGCTCCCCACGGTGGCCGATGATATCGGTTGCACCATGCGTGAACTCACCGTCTTCGCCGCGTGGCCAAGAGAAACTATCCATGAAACGGATTTCGTCGATTACAGGGGTTATCGGAAACCGATATAAAACGAGTGGCATGGCGTCCCCTCCTGTCGGACTGTGGAAATCCTCACCGGGGTTTGTAGGGTACCGACCCGATTTGTGTAAAAATATGCGCTAAGTCGGGTGCTTTCCGTGGCCACAGGGATGGCGCCCTTGGATCAAGCCGTTGCGAGCGGATAAAGGGCAGGAGGCGATCCGCGACCCCCTCGACGCTTTGCGTGATTGAGTCCTGCTTTTCCAGCAGCGGTGGGGTTACCTCCCCTTTGCCGCCGCGCTCGAACGGTGGCCCAGCCTGAACGGGCCCTGCCCTTTCGCCGCCTGAAGTCCTGCCTGCCTCCCTTCTTCGAGGAGATCCCGCTCCATCTCCGCGAACCGCCCGCACCGGGCGACCATCACCGGGGTTGGCCCTAGAGCCTGGATCGTGGGCGAATCGGTTGACTCGCTCCTTAGCGCATATTGATATATAAATCGGGTCGATACCCTGTATCCTCCTCCGCGGGCGGCCAACGGGTCACGCACGCCCCACGTCATCGTCTGTTAACTGCAGCAGGCGTATTCTTTCGATCAAGACGTGCTGTCTGATTCTAAAATATCTAGACAATTTTTAAGGGAATTGGTGCAGTGCGGAGTAGTCCTTCAGGATATAGTGATAACAAATATTTAATTATCAATAATTTTTTCGGCTAATTCGCAAGAAGTATTCCAGGTGATATCGATTCGAATCGCTTGATTGCTATCGTAGCACCGGCGGCTAGAAGCTCGATTTCCAAGGTATACTTCACCATTGATTATAATAAATAATTGATTAATATATCACTATAGTCTGCAGGACTACCCAATGCGGAATATACGGACTAAGCCTGTGCGGTGGACTTTATGCATACCCGTGGCGCTGGTTTTGTACGGCAATTTGCCGTAATATGGACTTCTAGCGAAGCCATAAAGAGAGGAGCGACCATGCCCACCGCCACCGCACGCCTGGAAGCCCGGATCAGTCCCGAACTGCACGCCCAACTGAAGCATGCCGCCGCCCTCCAAGGCCGCACGCTGACCGATTTCGTGATCGCCGCCGTGCAAGAGGCCGCCCAGCAGGCGATCACCCGGGCGGAAGTGATCCACTGGTCCTTGGCCGATCAGACCTGTTTTGCGCAAGCCTTGTGCTCACCGCCGCCGTCCACGCCGGCCTTGCAACGGGCGTTGGCCCGTCGCCAGCGCCTACTGCGCCCCGAATGAACGAGGCCCCGTTTCAGGTTGCGCCGCTAGAGGGCCATCACGATCGCATGCGGTTCAGCAGCGGTTCCGAACCCCTGGACCGCTATTTTCGCGAGCAGGTCACACAAGACCTGCGGCGGCGGGTGACCGCCTGCTTCGTCGCACTGACGCCGGCCCAGCGGATCGCCGGCTTCTACACCTTGGCCTCATCCAGTGTGTGCCTCACGGATCTCCCGCCCCCCCTGCGCAAAAAACTGCCGCGCTATCCGTCCGTCCCGGCCGTGCGCCTTGGGCGATTAGCGGTGGATCAGGATTTTACCGGTGAAGGGTTAGGGGGAGCGTTGCTGGCCGATGCGTTAGCGCGGGTTCTGCGCGCCGAAATCGCCGCCTATGCGTTGGTCGTTGATGCCCTGGATGAATCAGCAGCCACCTTCTATGCGCATCATGGATTCCTCCGCTTACCGAATCAAGCACTGACCTTGTTTCTTCCCTTGGCGACGGTTCGCGCATCGGCGCCGGATCTTTAATCTTGCTGTCAGTTCTGGCTTAACGCCTGCACCGAATTTTTTTAATATTTCAAATGAATACAATATCTAATATTCTGATCCAGCCTCTTCTGATTCCGGTTTAACCCCTTCCACGACCCCTAATTCTGGTTGAACGGCTTCTGCAATGGCAAGGTGAAACCGTCAAGAGAAGGCCCCGACCCGCGAAGGCATGGCCATCGCCATCCAAACGCACCTAATTAGCGGAAAAAAAAGTTGATCTTTAGAGTCTTATGCTTATTGATGTCTTCGGATCGGGGAAGCGGTCAAACCGGAATTAAGGAACGTGAGTTCCGGATAAGGATGGGGAGGTGGCCGCCGGTGCGGAACCTGCTAAGGTATTGTCAACTTGAGTATTACCAGCCGAACCGGTAGGCTTCCCGGCCATGGACGACACCA
>JAGRHM010000794.1:0-1767 GCA_020445005.1 Candidatus Competibacteraceae bacterium
CGCCTGCAGTTAATGAGCATTTACCTTGTAGCGCATGGAAAATCGGAACCTGGCGTAAATCGTGTTGATGCGCAAAGCGCGCCAAGGGAATATCGACATAGCGATAACACATCGTCACCCCGAGTGCGCCGATCAGGAACACCATAACCCATTGGATCAAGAAGTCTTTCCAGGGCCGCATCACGCTTGATCTCCTTTGATTAAAGAGGTCGGTCGGCTCCGTCGTAAGGCCCGCCGAACCGCGCGCACCAGATCGGCTTCGCTGATCGGTTTGGTCAACACCCGATCAGCGCCCGCCGCCAGAATGCGTTCATGAGTGGGTTTGTCAGCGCTGGCCGTAAAGCCCAGGATCGGTAATTGGCTGCCGGTCGGCCTCTGGCGGATGTCCTGAATCGCCGCGATGCCATCTTTGCCCGGCATTTGGATATCCATGAGAATCAGGTCAATCCCCGGTTCTGCCGCCAGGGCGACGGCGGTATCGCCATCACCGGCTTCGCGCACCTGTGCGCCATTCTCCCGTAACTGGTTCGCCATGATGATTCGATTGATGTCATAGTCTTCGACCACCAGCACCGTCTGACCGGCCAAGGGCAACGGTGAAGGTGGCGAAGGCGGCAGGGCCGATCGGGGTTCTGACGCCGTGGTTGCGGTGAGAGTCCGGAACGCCTGCGTCAGCGTGGTATGCAGTTGGGCGCGTGTTGCCCCGCACCAGATCGCAAAAGTCCGACCCCTGTCGGGCGCTTGGCGAGCGACTTCGGCCTCCGCTTGGCTTTCCAAGGTCATCAAGAGAGGCGCCCACCGGTGGAGTCCTGCGAGGATCGCGACCCGTTCCGTAGCGAACCCGGTACCCAGGTTTTGGACGACTAATACGTCATAGGAACCCGCCTCGGCCGACCGGGCCGCCAGCACGGACGGGGCGATGGCCCACGCGTAGACCTCGATGCCCAGGCTGGCGAGACGCGCGCAGACCGAAGCCCGAAACGAAGCGCGTTCGTCGACCACTAACGCCCGCCGTCCGGGTGGGATACCCGCCAACGCCAGCGGACGACCGCTGGTCACCTCATCCGGCAACCGGAAGGGCAACCGCACGGTAAACGTCGAGCCGCATGCCAATGTGCTGGCGACTGTGATGTGTCCTCCCAGGAGATCGCAATAGCCCTTGACGATGGACAGCCCCAAGCCGGTGCCCGGATACCGGCGATTGAGCGCCTCGTCCACCTGTTCAAACGGTGTGAAGATCGACTCCCACCGGTGGACGGGAATGCCGCACCCGGTGTCGATGACACACAGGCGCAGGACCCACCGGGAAGACAAAATCGTATCATCCTCGGGGGCGGCTAAATCGACGCGCACCACAATACCGCCGGTTTCGGTGTATTTGACGGCGTTCGCCAGCAGGTTGGCCAGAATCGCGCGTAACGCCTTACCATCGCTTTCCAGCCAGGTGGGCACGTCCGGCGCGACGATGACATCCAGGTAGAGTCCCCGCTGGGTCAGCAACGGTTCGAGCGGGGCAATAAGAGTTTCCAACTCCGTCCAGACGTCCAGGGGCGCCAGCACGGGGGTATATTTGCCTTTCTCCAGTTGGGTCACATCCAGAATATCGCTGATATGGCGATACAAGGTGGCTGCGGCGGTCAAAACGGTCTGTAGCGTTCGTGCCTCGGTCGCATCGCAGGCGATTTTCAGCCGTTGCTCAATCAATCCTTGGATCGAGTACAGCGGGGTGCGCATTTCGTGCGAGACCTTGGCCAGGAACAGGCTTTT
>JAGRHM010000794.1:1859-2070 GCA_020445005.1 Candidatus Competibacteraceae bacterium
CCAGGCGCGCCTTGCCCCGCTCCAGCGTGTCCGCCAGCAGGTTAACGCCCTCCTGGAGCGTCCCCAATTCGTTGACGTCAGTTTGCGGCAAGCGGGTCGCGAGTTCTCCGTTCTTAATACACTGAATGGCGACCGCGATCTGGCCAATGGCGCCCGACAGGCGCCGTCCCGTGCCATGCGCGAGTCCGGTCGCGCCGGCGAAGGTCAGCAG
>JAGRHM010000795.1 GCA_020445005.1 Candidatus Competibacteraceae bacterium
CAGGTCTTCAGATAGAAACGCGCTTCTGCACAATCACGCATTTCACCACAGATACGTTTTGCCCCACAGTCGGATGGGGTCACTGAATTGGATGATGAAGCTGCTGGCGACGCCCCGGTTTTCCCGCTATGTCGCCATTCCCATGGCGGAATACGCTGATGTTCCGGCAAGGCCCACAATCCTCGCCGCGCCGTTTTCGCCTGCGCTTCCAGATCAATCAGGCGCGGATTGCGGTTGTAGCGCCGATAGACCCAGACAGCGCCGCGTTCTACCAAAACCGCTTCGATATCCTGTCCAGACAGAGTCACCGTACCTACAATTCGTCCGTAATCGTCATGGCTGTGCGTGTTCACCCGCACGATTTGCCCGGATACGATTGCGGCCAACTCCCGTCGGGCGGTTTTGCCATAAGGTTGATCGTATTCCGGGGCATCGATTCCAGCCAGGCGGACTTTAACCGGTCGCTGGCCCGCAATGCGCAGGGTCAGGGTATCGCCGTCATTGACTTTGATCACTTGCCCAGTAAGTTCCTCAGCATGAGCGGATGTGGCCAGCAACCATACAAGAATGAGTCCGATGACTCGCACCATGAGTGAATCCCGCAAACTCGTATGTAAGACAGACTTCCGGTCCGGTGAAGCCAGTTGAAGTGAGCGCTAACCTTCTGCACAGACATGCAGGACTGGAGATAAGGGAGTGATCGCTGACGCTAGCGCCTCTTCCGGCACTTGCAGCAGGCGATGGCCGAAGAGTACATGATAGAAGATGGGCATGGAATCGCGAATCACCGCCATGATTTCACCCACCGCGCCAACAGGAGCCACTACAACGCCCCCGATGGCTAATGTGCGAAGTGCGGTGACCCGGTCACCACGCTCGAACTGATTGGGAATCCACGGCGCATCCGCTGGAATCAACTCCACTTCTCGGCAGCCGACGATGCGCTGATCAGCTTCAAGAAAGTGTACGCTATAAATGAGTTGATCTTGCAAAAAGACGCCGACATGGCGGACGTAGCCCACGCTACCGCGCCGAACTAACACCGCGCCTGTCGGCTGGCCGGGGTAAGTGCCGTCGTTGCGGATATTACGAATTACCCGCACCGCATCGTCACAGGCAAAGCGCGGCTCCAGGATCATGCAAGGCGACCAATATCGGCTACTGGAATACGCACTTCGCGTTGCGCCGTCTGACGGTGGAAGACCTTGAAAACTTTCTCGGTCAAAGCATCGGAATGCACAAAATCCTGATAAGCGCGTTCCAAGCATTGAGCAAACCCCTCATACTCCACCGGGTCGTTTTGTCGCAGGTAATCGTGAAATCGCTTGAGAATATGCAGGCGATTAACCTCCACTACGGTGGGTTCAAAGTCGATATCGAAGTAATTGAGAAAATCTTCCGCAGAAGACAACTCGGCAAGTTCCTCGTGCAGTGTCATGGCCAGCATGATTTATACCTCAGTGTGGGAGTCAGGAGTCAAAGTTGCAGGATGGGTGAGCGTAGCGAAATCCAAGCTTTTGGACCTCATTGAAGTTGACTGAAGCATTGCGGCAAGCGGTAGTTGCTCAGGATCAAGATCGTAATAAAGGATTCGTAATTCATCCGATTCCGGCAAACGCTTGCGCTGACTGACAAAGGTGCGGATTCCCTGGAGGATGACCTTGGCCTGGTGCTGATTCAGCGTGATGCCAAGATCGCGATAGACTTTGAGCACCGCTTGAGTGCCGGAATGCTTGCCGAGCACCAGTCGATGACTACGCCCCATCTCCGCCGGATCGACTCCCTGATAGTTCAGTGGATGTTTCAGCAGACCATCGACGTGAATGCCGGCTTCGTGGGTAAAAACACCCTCTCCGACCAGGCTCTTGTGCCAGGATAGCGGGCGATTAGCGGCAGTAGCGACTTGTTGCGACAACGCTGGGAAGCGGGAGAGATCGATATCAATCTGGAAACCGTACAACTTGCGCAGACCCAATACCACTTCCTCCAACGCAGCGTTGCCCGCTCGCTCGCCCAGGCCATTGACCGTGGTGTTAACGTGGGTAGCGCCGCCTAATGCGGCAGCCAACGTGTTGGCGGTCGCCAATCCCAGATCGTCATGGGCATGCATTTCCAACTCAAGATCCACGGCCGCCCGCAAGCGCTGAAAAATCGCCAGCGTACCGAACGGTTCCATGACTCCCAGCGTATCTGCAAACCGGAAGCGCCGTGCTCCAGCAGTTTGTGCGGTCTCAGCAACGCGCAGTAGAAAATCGTGATCGGCTCGTGAGGCATCCTCACCGCCGACGATGACTTCTAGACCCAGTGCTTGCGCTTGAGGAACCAGGCGACGAATAGCGTCCAACGCTTGTTTGCGTTGCCAGCCCAGTTTGTACTGCAACTGCTGATCGGAAAGCGGCACGGATAAATCGATGCCCCATACGCCCAGATCGTGGCATCGTTGCAGGTCGGAGTCGCGCATTCTGCTCCAGACCAGTAGCCGGGCATCCAATCCTAGTGCCGCTAGATCGCGAATACTGTCCCGCTCTTCCGCCCCCATGGCGGGGATACCAATTTCCAGCTCGGGCACACCCAGCGCGACCAGTTCGCTGGCAATGGCGCGTTTCTCATCTTGAGAAAAAGCGACCCCCGCTGATTGTTCGCCATCGCGCAGAGTGGTATCGTCGATTATAAGAGTACGAGGTACAACGGTCATGACAGCGATCCCGCCGAAGATTGATTGTATGATCGTCAGTGCTTACAAGACTTGTACCAATTCAGAGTACTAAAATAAACAATAGGTTGGTTAGGCAATTCAGCCTATAGCGCAGGGTTTCGCACAGTCCGGGATCGGTGATTTGTTGGAAAACCGACAATCCAGCACTCCTAATTTTAAAAAGATGTGGCAACATGCCATGGGGCATATTCATCATCCTTATACACTACGTCAACGCTGATTACCTGGAACTGGTATGAACCTGGAACTCACTCCCATCGATTCCGGCTCCGAACCTCGTCGTTTTCCCTGCGCGCAATGCGGCGCATTCCTCGAATACGCGCCTGGCGTCGCTGCGTTGCGCTGCGCTTACTGCGGCCACGAGAATTCTATTGTTGTTGCTGATCAACCTATCGTGGAGCAGGATTTTCGGCAAACGCTACGTCAGTTAGCCCGCACGGTCGCCACCCAGGAAAGCATCTCTATTCATTGTGACTCCTGTGGCGCATCCTATACCTTCGATAACGCGACTCATGCCGGGGATTGTCCATTTTGCGGGTCGCCCGTGGTGGCGAAAACCGAACAACATCGTGAATTGCAGCCCCAAGCCCTTCTGCCCTTTCAGGTGCAGCGCGATCAGGCTCGCTCCGCGTTTCGCGAATGGCTCGGGAATCTATGGTTTGCGCCTAGCAAGCTTAAGGACTATGCGCGTAACGATGCCCGTCTTACCGGCATGTATGTTCCTTACTGGACCTATGACGCCGACACAACTACGACCTATCGAGGCGAGCGTGGTGACAATTATCAGGTGCGGGAAACCTATCGCGCAGTTGAAAATGGCGAGGAAGTGGAACGCACGCGCATCGTAACCAAGATTCGCTGGTCGCCCGCCGCCGGTCAGGTTGCGCGTTTCTTCGACGATGTATTGGTGTTGGCCAGTCGTTCTCTGCCCCGTGACGTGACGGAACGCCTGGAACCCTGGGACCTGGCGAATCTGACGCCGTATCAGGAAGACTATCTCAGCGGCTTTCGCAGCGAGATGTACCAGATCGAGCTGGAACAGGG
>JAGRHM010000796.1 GCA_020445005.1 Candidatus Competibacteraceae bacterium
TTGGCGCGTTGTTCAAGCGAGCGTTACCGGCGTCGCTCATCGGCGCAGCGGGGTCGAGTGCCAGGACGCTTGCGCCGTGCAAAGCCTATTCATGACGGATAGCAAACCGGTGCTGGTGTTGGTTGCCGCCGATGGCGCGGGCAGCGCAGCCCAAGCGCACGCGGGCGCGCAACGGACCTGTCAAGCCTTGTTGGCTGAATGCGCAAACTGGTTGGCTGAAGCCAACGACGACTGGCAACCGATGATTGCATCATGCTGGCTCCATAACATCCAGGCAAGCCTGACGCAACAGGCCGCAGATACCGGGCTGCCCCTGCGGGAATTCGCCTGTACCCTCATGGGCGCAGTCATAGCCCCTGACCAAGCGCTGTTCCTGCAAATCGGCGATGGCGCAATCGTGATTGGGACCGGTGATGGCTACCAACCGGTATTCTGGCCACAAGGCGGTCAATATCCCAACGAAACCTGGTTCGTCACCGACCCGAACGCCACAAGCCATCTGGAGTGTATGACTCTTACCGAATCCATCGCCGAAATTGCCCTGTTGACCGATGGTTTGCAACCACTGGCGCTTCACTATCAAAGCCGGCAAGCCCATGAGCCGTTTTTCCGTCCGATGTTTCAGAGCCTGCGCGACTATCCCGAAGACGCCTGTCCGGCGGCGCTGACCCAGGCGCTGGAACAATTCCTAAACAGTCCGGCGGTCAATCAGCGCACCCACGATGACAAGACGCTGATTCTGGCTACTCGGGTGGCCGCGCCGGAAACGGTTCCAGTCATACCGGTGGAAGGAGAATTAGCGCCCATAACCGGGCTTCGAGAAGATGTCGGTGACGAAGCTCTATAGCGGCACTGGTCATTCGGTCGAGCTCGGGCAACTGCTGGGACGGGGCGGGGAAGGCGCGGTGCATGACATCACGGGCCGACCCGGCTTTGTCGCCAAGGTCTATCACCAGCCGACGCATCCCGACCAGGCGCTTAAACTGGAGAACATGGCCCGCCAGGCCCACCCTGCATTACTGGACATCGCCGCCTGGCCGGTGGACGTATTGCGCGCCAAACCCCAGGGCGCAGTGCAAGGCTTCATCATGCCCAAGGTCAATGGCTACCAGGAAATTCATAGTCTCTATGGCCCATCGCACCGCAAACGGGCCTTTCCTCATGCGGACTGGTCATTTCTGATCCATGCCGCGCGCAATCTGGCCAGCGCCTTTGAAGCCGTTCACGCCCGAGGTCATGTCATCGGCGATGTGAATCCGGGGAATGTAGGCGTGTCGGCCCAAGCGCTGGTCAGGCTGATTGATTGCGACTCTTTCCAGATCAGCGCCGGCGACCGTTCGTTCCTCTGCAACGTAGGCGTTCCTCAATTCACTGCGCCGGAATTGCAAGGCCGACGCTTTCATGGCTTGCGCCGCAGCCCTGATCACGATGCCTTTGGTCTAGCGCTGCTCTGCTTCCATCTCCTGTTCATGGGTCGCCACCCATTCGCAGGTCGCTACCAGGGTCGAGGGGATATGCCCATCGAGCGCGCTATTAAGGAGTACCGGTTTGCCTTTGGTCCGCACGCCGCCGCCTGGCTGATGGAGCCGCCACCCCATACTTTGCCATTTACCGCCTTGCCCCGATCTGTTGCCGATCTGTTCGAGCGCGCCTTTGTGCCGTTGGCGGTTGGGCAAAGTCGCCCCAAGCCCCGCGAATGGTTGTTCGTCCTGGAACGGTTAAACCGGGAATTACGATCCTGTGGGCGAAACACGCTGCACAAATATTCACGCAACCTGTCCCACTGTCCATGGTGCGAACTGGAGCGGGCCAGCGGCGCCGTGTTCTTTACGACGCCGCGACCGCCGCCAGCCAGTCCCCCCCCTATCTGTTATCCCGATTTTGACCTCGACCGGGTCTGGAATCGCATTCTGGCGGTTACGCCGCCCGCTGTTGAAGCCATGCCCCATCCTGATCCAACAACGCCTATTACGCCCACCCCGCTGCCGGAAGTCTTGCAACGCGCCCAACGCGGCAATTGGATCAAGACGGTGGTTATTGCCGGCGCGGCTTTGGCAGCAATGGCGATTCGTCCCCGGCTGAGCTGGTTGTGGTTACCACTGGCCGCCATCCTGTGGTCGCTGCTGCGCGATAACGCAATCCGGCGCGAAGGCCAGCGCCGCCGGTTGGCGTTGCTGGCCGCCCGCCGGGAACTGACTGATCTCCAGACGGCTTGGCAACAGCGCGCCAGCGAACAACCCTTCACAACGGCTCTGCACGACTTATACACCCTGCGCAGCCGTTATCGCCAGTTGCCGGAAGAATTGCAGCGGGATTTGCAACGCTTGGAAACCGACCAGCGTCGCATACAACTGCAAGCGTTTCTGGAAAACCACTTCATCGACGATGCCCAGATTCCCGGTATCCGCGCTACCGACCGGATCGCGCTGGAATCCTATAGCATTGAGACCGCCGCTGATATTACCCCTGAAGCGATCCGTACCGTCCCTGGTTTCGGTCAGCGGCTGGGTCGCCAGCGGACGAATGCGTTACTGGACTGGCGTCAGACGCTGGAAGCGCAATTCCGCTACGATCCCCGGCAGGGCGTTAATCCTGCAACAGTTGCTGACCTGCGCTTGCAATGTCAACAGCAACGATGGTCCATTGAGCGGGAATTACTGGCGGGCCCCGACGAACTGGCTAAAATTAAAGTGGATATTCTTAAGCAGCGCGCCCAGCTTAATATCGCCCTGATCCGCCAGGCCGTGCGGGAAACTCAGGCGCGAGCGGATCTACGCATCTTTTATCCGGGTCCTGGTGGTTGGTGGCCGAGCCATCGGATTTAGCAACAGGGTGCGCCATAGAGGGAGTTTGCTGCATGGGTAGACGTAACACACATACGCGTGAAGAACTACGGGAAATCGCGTTGCAAGCGGCTGAAGAACTGGTTCAAGCTCAGGGTCTAAGCGGTTTGAGCGCACGCAAAGTCGTTAATCGCATCGGCTATACGGTGGGCAGCCTGTACATGATTTTCAACAACATCGATGATCTGATCGTGCAGATGAACGAACGAACCCTCGATCGGTTGTACGGAATGCTGTCTGCTGCTGTCGCGGACCAGCCGCCGCCCGCGACAGCGATCCGGGCGTTGGCGCAGGCTTATATTTCCTTCGCGTTAACAGAAACCCAGTGCTGGCTTGCTATTTATCAGCACCGGTTGCCGAAAGGGGAAGCCGTGCCGGATTCCTTCACAGAAAAAGTGACGCGGATGTTTGAATTGGTCCAGCAACAATTAACCTTGCTTTGTCCACGGCGACGTCCTGAGGAAGTCGCTTTGGCTGCGCGCGCCCTATGGAGCGGAATTCATGGTGTTTGTATACTGGGTTTCGACCAAAAACTGGAGGCGGTAGGAGGCCGATCTATTCAGGAAGTCACTGAATGGTTGCTTGACAATTATCTGACCGGTTTTACTCAGTAATCCTTCGCCCTGACCGGACAGTGACGCAACTAAAAATTTCTTTTTCCATAGTTGACAAACAAGCCTATGAACCGCAGAATACGCGACTCCGTTTTGGAGGGGTTCCCGAGCGGTCAAAGGG
>JAGRHM010000797.1 GCA_020445005.1 Candidatus Competibacteraceae bacterium
GCCCACCCACCCAGCGCCAGGCCCACCCCGGTTCCAGGCGCAATGCCGGCGGCGCATGGCGTTCCAGTCAGGTTTTCCAAAGGCAAAGGGGAAGATGGGGACACCGGGACGGTTTCACGCCAGCTTGTAGATTTTTTAGCCGGACCAGTCTGGGGGTTCGCGGTAACCGCACTGTTCATTGTTTCACCGTGGCCCGTTCCGCCGTTATTCCTGGATGGGACCTCCGGATTGCTTCTCCCGGGGTCAGGTTCCGGCTTGACTCCCTGCTTTACCCTCGGACGGGTTTCACCCAGGCGCGTCTTGACCGAACCACAATGCAAATAGGCCCGCGCCCACGCTGGATGGGTCTGCAAACCGGCAACCAGTCGAGGATCCAAACCCATACCCACAGGGATAGCCGCATCAGCGACTCGGCGACAATGATCTGCCCACTGGCTAGCGGTTTGATGTTCCGCTGGACTGAGTTCACGCAGCCAGTACCGGGCGACCTCCGGCGGCACCTTCCCATGCATGATGTCGCCAGTCGCTTCTTGCAAAGCCCATCGCAGCTTGAGCCAATCCGCCACATCCTGGAATAACAGGATCGATCCGCCTGCCAAGGCGAACATCCGTGCATCATCACGCGGCGGACGAGAACTGGAAGGCGCTTGTTGAAGAGCGTTTTTCAGGAACGCTTCGGCCTGCGAGGGCGGTAAGGTTCGCGCTTTTTCCAGTCGTTCAATCCAGTCCGCATAATAGGCCGTGGAGACAGACGCACACTCCGCAGCGGCGACCGCTTCGGACGAGATCGGTTTGATCGGCGCGTCGGTTGTCAGACACCCGACGTCCGGCGTGTTTTGATCACGGAACGGTCCGCAAGTCGAATCGGGAAAGTCGCTGGACATCGCATCAACGCTCACTGCGCTGCCCCGCTGTCTCTGACTTTGGTCTTTGAGATGATCGAGGATGGACATGTACACCTCTGTCTTCTGACAGGCATGACAACCTAATAAAAAACAACTATACTATATTTCATTTTATATATATAACACAACTAAAATACCGGGATCGCAGTCCATGTCTGAATCTGTAAACGACAACGAGAGGGGCGGCGGCGCCCTACTCCATGAAGATGCGCTGATCGGTTTAATCAGCTGGCTGGCGGCGCTGGACGATAACGCCCGCCCGCGCGCATTGGCCGATGAGGCAAGTATTATTATGCCTGACTGGACAGTGGCCAATGGCTTCCAGATCGGCTACCTTCCACAATTTGGCCCATTTCTGGCCTATCCCGGCGTACTATGGTGGTTTCCCCATGTCTGGCAAACGGCAGCGGCCGGTCCAGCCGGGATAGCTTTGATCGTCCATAATCCTCAACCCCTGGCGCTGATTCTGCGCAGTCACTGGCCTACGACACTGGCCGAATTCGCCGATCTCTGCAGCAAGCGCGGCTGTTTAGCGCTGTATCCGTTTTCCGAACACTATTTGATGCAGTGGAGCGGTCCGAACCACGCGCCGCGACCGATCTCGGAAACCGTCGATGTCGATCCGAAGCGCGGCGCACTCCTTCCTTTTTGCCTGGAGTCCTTCGCATGGCTCAATCCGGTTTTGCGCTACCCATGGCCGGTCTGAATCCCGGTCATCCTGCCCTGACGCCCGGCTTGGTTCTGACCGACCGACAGCAACAAGAATTGGTTGCTGCACTGCAACAAGCCCCCCATCCGGGGCAGATCCTGCGCCAGGTGCGCGAGGCGCTCCAGCGGCGCCAATCCATTCCTCGAATCCTGGAGGAACTGCGCTGGCACAACACCTTGAGCATCCTGCGTCAGTACGCCGCACCCCCGCAAGGGCGAGCGGCGCTGTATTCAAGCTCCACACCGCATTCCAGCTTGGAAGGGCCGCATGAACGGCCTCGTATCATGCAGCGCGCAGCGCCCACGCCGAACTGGCGTTAAAATGGATTTAATCCGACTTTCGTCACCTGCTGACCGGTCCGATCCTTGTAAACCAGGGCGGGTACCGAAGACACTCGGAGCGCCTGAAACAGCGCCATGTTGAGACCCAGCGCCCTTTTCGCCGCTTCGCTGTCATGGGAACGGATCCGCTGATGGCGCATCCAGGCAGCCAGCGTTACGGGTCGCGGATCGTCCAACAGGCCCTGAACCACACCCAGATCGCCCTGCGAACGGCTGAGCACCGCCACCGGCACCCAACGGACGTGCAACCGACCCTGCCGAACTTTCTCGCGCAGGATCGACCATTGCTGGTGACAATACTGACAATAGGGATCGATAAAGATATACACCAGCGGCGCGCCCGCTTCACCCTCTTCAATCACCGTCGCTTGACCAAGATGGTCCCAGACCGCGCGCGAAACCACCGAGGGTTTTAATCCGCCCTGACTTTGTGGACTGCGCCATTGCAAATCAGTCTCCGCAGTCAGCGGCGCGTCCGTTAACAGTGACAGACCGTGCCTCCGACGGTCTTCCGCGCGCAAATACAGCGGAGGATCGCCCTCGGTATCGAGACGGAGCGTACCATCCGGCGCATAAATTTTGCCGCGAATCAGATAACCTTCAGCCGTAGTCGCAACCAGTGCTTCGCGGCCAGCGGAGGTGCGCACCAGCCAGAATCTCAAGTCGTGACCGATCCGGCCAGCAGCGGTGACGTCCAGGTCTCGTTTACGCAACGAGTGGACGACGGACGGTTCGGTTACAGCCACCGGGCGCGCGCGGGCGTTTCCAAAGCCGCCGCTCCCTCTTCCTCCACTGCGCCCTCCACGGGCATACTGACCATCATGCTCAGTCCTATCCCCAGCGTCCATAGCGTCAGGGCAAACGGTTTTAACAGGAAAGCACATCGATTCATTCCGAGTTCCTCCTCGTGGCGCGCGGGCCGTTCCAACCACGAACAACGATCAGTAACGTCGTTCCCAATAACGAGCAGTGGCGCGGACATGACCTCCGCTCAGCCATTGGATCAGCCCGGCGCCCACCCGACGGTAGGCGGAACGCGCATCCAGACCAAAGGCGCGAATGACGGTCAACCCCACAACACAGGACACCGCCAACCCGAAGGTCCACCACCGCAGATACACCAGCCACAGCATCAGGGGAAGGACCGCATAGCCTTCAACTCCCCAAAACATGGTCGGCAAGGCGGTGTTGCGCCACGGCGCTTGCTGAACCGCAAATGCTTCATCCACCATCGGCGTCGCCTCCCTTGCTCGAGAAACGGGCCGCACCATTCAACGACTCAAGTTGCGTGCCCACCTCACGAAAATGATGGTGCTCCGCCTCGGAAAGCCGGCCAGCCGCGCGTAGATCGTGCAAATCCGCCGCCAGTGGTCGACCTTTTTCCCGCACCAAGCGTCGCACCACGGCTGCCATTTGCTTCAGCGGCGCATCCGCCACCGCGTCCTTTTCAGCTTGGGTAAAGTGCAGGTATTCTCGCACCGGAGCGCGCCGGCCGTCGGTGGTGCGCACCAATCGTTGGGTCACAATACAGCGTAACGCCTCGAGCAGTCCGGTGAGACGGCCTTCCCGCTCCGGTACAGGAAAAGGCTCCACCAGGCGACTGAGCGTTTCCGGGACGCTGTTGGTATGGACCGTGGTATAAACCAGATGTCCGGTCTGCGCCGCCAGGATCATCGCGTCGATCGTTTCGGCATCCCGCGCCTCTCCCACAAGAATCACCATGGGTTTGCGACGCAGGCTGTTGCGCACGCCAGCGGCGAAACTGGGAAGATGAACGCCGATCTCATGCTGGGCAATCAGCGCATGGGCGCGCGGGACGAAATCGTAAACGAACTCAATCGGCGCTTCGTAGGTGAGAATCTTCCGATGGGAGTCCGGTTGTTCCAATAAGGCGCGGATGATCGCGCCCAACAGGGTAGTCTTGCCCGAGCCGGTCGGCCCAGTGACCAACACCAGGCCTTGTTCAAAGACCAGGTGCGCCCGCAAATCAGGCGGCAAACCCAACTGGTCCAGGGTGGGCGGCGTGGTCGGGATGGTGCGCAGGGTAATTTCCAGTCCGCGTTCGCGGGCCGCCCGCGCCGCCGTCATGTTCACCCGGTAACGAGCCAGGTCATGTCGACCGCGGGCAATTTCATGCGAGCAGTCAATATCAGCGCCCTTGGCCAATTGACTGGGCGCATTGTCGCCATAAATCGCTTGCGCGCACTGATACGCCTCCGACGCCGACCAGCGCCGGCGCGTGACTGGAGCCAGCCGACCGAACCGCTCAATGAACACGAAATTACCGGCTTGAATGGTCAAATCCGACACATCGTGATCCGTCGCCCAGAGCAGGAGTTGCTCGAAAAAACGCCGGTCAAACGCGGGGGGTTCAGGAATTCCCGTATCCAGCCAGCCGCTCAGCGCCGGATCATTCGGAACGGGCGACTTCTCAAAAGCCATTAGCGATCCCAAAAGGCTTTCTCCCACGAAGTTACGGGGACGACAGGCGTGGGCGCCGCCGCGGGCGGCGGCGTATCAGGCAAAATCCTTAAATTTATCTTGGGCTGGCGTTTTGGCGGTCGATAAGGACGCGTTGGATACGGTTTTCAGCGCTGATCATTCGTAACAAACCGCGTATTCTCGACAATTTCCAGCAAACGATCATTCACCATCAGGGTCGGGCCGTCGGTCGTAACCCCACGCAGCTGCTCAGTCAGGCGCGGCGCAGTAAGCATGCCTTTTGCCAGCAGTTCACGGTAAAGCGCCATACCTAAGAGATCGCGCTCCAGCCGGTTGAGTTGGATGGTGAACATTCGGTTCGCCTGGTCAACGCCCCGTCGCCAGCCTTTTTCCACC
>JAGRHM010000798.1 GCA_020445005.1 Candidatus Competibacteraceae bacterium
AATTCAGAATAGTTGAGGCACTAGCAACCCTTTTGATCCGGCGACCGAATGGGAAGGCTTTGCTCAGAATACCTTTGATGGACAGGGGCTTATCCTGGATTGCCGGGCGATGAGGGCAGCGGCGGTTCCGATAACACCGATTGTGGCGCACCGTTCACCCCGATTTATACGATTCAGGGCAGTGGCGTGGCCACCCCGCTGGACGGGCAAACCGTGACTACCGAAGGCATGGTCGTCGGTGACTATGAAGGGTCATCGCCTACATTGCGCGGTTTCTTTATTCAAGACCCCACCGGGGACGGCAAGCTGGAAACTTCCGACGGGATTTTTGTCTTCAATAGCAACAACGACTCGGTCAATTTGGGCGATACTGTGCGCGTGAGCGGCGTTGCCAGCGAATACTTCGAGCAAACGCAAATCAGCAACGTCTCAGCCTTGACGGTTTGCAACACCGGCCAGACCATCGCGCCAACGACGGTGAATCTGCCTTTCGCTAGCGCCGAAATCCCCGAACAGTATGAAGGGATGCTGGTGAAATTGCCGCAAACCTTGTATGTGACCGAGCATTATCAACTGGGCCGCTACGGCGAAGTTGTGGTCAGCGCCGTTGATCGCCTGTTCGTGCCGACCCATCTCGCAGCCCCAGGTTCCCCTGCGGCGTTGGCGCTGCAAGCCGCCAATGCGCGCAACCGCCTGATCATTGATGATGCGTCGACCCAGCAAAATCCCGATCCCATCGTCTTCGGGCGCGGCGGTCAACCGCTCAGCGCAACCAATACTCTGCGCGGCGGCGACACCGTCCAAAACCTCATCGGGGTGATGGCCTATAGCTTCGGCGCGTATCGCGTGTACCCGCTGAACGCTCTCGGCGGCGGCATCCCGAACTTTACACCGGCCAATCCACGGCCTCCGGCAATTCCTGCCGTCGGCGGTTCGCTCAAGGTCGCCAGCTTCAATGTTCTCAACTACTTCCTGACGCTGGACACCGGCGTGAGCATCTGCGGCCCGTTGCAAAACCAGGAGTGTCGCGGCGCGGATTCCGACCAGGAATTCACCCGCCAGCGCAACAAGCTGTTGGCGGCCTTGGTCGCCTTGGACGCCCACATTGTCGGCTTGATCGAAGTCGAGAATACCTTGGGGGTCGAACCGCTGGCCGATTTGGTTGCGGGTCTGAATAACGCCACCGCCCCGAACACCTATGCGTTCATTGACACGGGCGTAATTGGTACTGACGCCATCAAAGTCGGCTTGATCTATCAAACTGCGACGGTTACCCCGGTGGGCGCGTATAAGCTCCTGGATAGCAGCGTGGACGGCCGTTTTCTCGATAGCAAAAACCGCCCGACGCTGGCCCAGACCTTTCGGCAGGTCTCCACCGGGGCCATTTTCACGGTGGCCGTGAATCATCTCAAATCCAAGGGGTCCTCCTGCGACGATGTGGGCGATTCGGAGGATGCGAATGGTCAGGGCAATTGCAATGGCGTTCGCACCGAGGCCGCCCACGCCCTGGCGGACTGGCTGGCGACCGATCCGACCGGCAGCGGCGATCCGGATGCACTGGTTCTGGGCGACCTGAATGCCTACGCCAAGGAAGATCCTGTTGCTGTACTGGAACAGGTCGGCTATGTCAATCTGGCGCCGAGCCGTCTGGGGCCGACCGCCTATTCCTATGTGTTTGACGGCCAATGGGGCGCACTCGATCATGCCCTGGCCTCGCCCAGCCTGGTCAATCAAGTGGCCGGCGTCGCGGATGTGCATATCAACGCCGATGAACCGAATGTGCTGGACTACAACACGGACTTCAAGAGCGTCGGTCAGATTGAGGCCCTTTACGCGCCCGACTTTTACCGCACCTCGGATCATGATCCGGTCCTGGTGGGGTTGAGCTTGGCGTCTCCGCCAGCGGCCGTTCCGGGCGACGTCAATCAGGATGGCGTCGTTGATCGCACCGACCTGAATCTGGTCACGGCGGCCCGCAACACCCCGGCCAGTGGCCCCGATGATCCGCGTGACCTGGATGGCGATGGCATGATCACCGT
>JAGRHM010000799.1 GCA_020445005.1 Candidatus Competibacteraceae bacterium
GGCAAATCCACTTTGCTGGCGCTGGCCGCCCGGCTGTTTGATCCGGATCGTGGAGCGGTGCGCGTAGACGGGCAGAACCTGGCGGACTGCACCCTGACTTCGATCCGGCGGGCTATCGGCATGGTCAGCGACGAACTCCCATTGTTGAAAGGCAGCATTGCCCGCAATCTGCGTTACCGTTGGCGGAATGCGCCAGAGGACGAGGTGGCGCGAGTTTGCGCCCTGTGTGGCGTGGATAAGTGGCTGCAAACCTTGCCAGCGGGCGAACGGACCCTGTTGCAGGAGCGCGGTGTGAACCTCTCGCTCGGCCAACGACAGCGTATTGCCTTGGCGCGGGCGTTGCTCGGCGCTCCGAGCCTGCTGCTGCTTGATGAGCCTGACGCCCATCTGGACGCGGATTTCAGCGCGGTGCTGGATCAGGTGCTGGCGCAGTATCAGGGTACGGTGTTGATGGTGACCCATCGTCGCGAACGGCTGTTTCATGCTGATGAAATCTGGCATTTGGCGGATGGACGCCTGATTGAAGCAGGTCCGCCGCTGCGATTGCTCAACAGCGACGGCCCGACCCGCCGCTTATTCGCGACAGAAACCCGACTACAAGCCGTAGCAGGGTAAGAGGATGTGGTTGATGTCGTATGATGCGCCTCCGGCGTCGGTAGTTATGGAAATGACCGTCGCCGCTTCCGCTCCGGTTGCTTTGCAGACGGCCTCTCCGCCTTCAACCTTGCCGTCCACGCGCGGCATCGTCCAATGCAAGCTGAAGACCGATCCAACACAGACTTACTATCTGTATGTTCCATCAGGCATTGGTGCGCATGCGCCCGTGCTGGTCATTGTTCACGGCGTGTCACGCAACGCTGAAGAACAGGCGCGGCGCTTTCGACGGTTGGCCCGCCAATATGGGATCGTGCTGGTCGCGCCGTTATTCACTGCCGATCGCTTCGCCGACTACCAGCGGTTGGGTCTGACCGGGCAAGGCCAGCGTTCCGACGAAGCGCTACAAATGATTTTGACCGAGGTGAGGCAACAAATCGGCGTCACTGGCCGCCGTGTTTACCTGTTTGGTTACTCGGGTGGCGGCCAGTTTGTCCACCGCTACGCGATGGCTCATCCCGACCAGGTGGAGGCGGTTGCTATCGGTGCGGCCGGCTGGTATACCTTTCCCGATCCCAAGCTCCGCTTCCCGCAAGGTCTGAAGCTCAACCGCCGAATGGCGATACGTCTCCGGCCAAAGCAGTTCTTACGTATCCCAATGGCGGTTTTCGTTGGCGAGCATGATATTCGACGCGGTCAAGATCGGCCTGAGCTGCGGCAGACCGGAAAGGTAGATGCACAACAGGGATTGACCCGGGTGGAGCGCGGGGATCGCTGGATCGATGCGATGCGCGCCGCCGCCCGGCAACGAGGACTGAACACGCTTTATCATTACCAAGTCTTACCGCACGCCGCGCACTCGTTTGCCGCCAGCATGAAGCGCGGTGGGTTGGGAGAGCAGGTCTTCGACTTTCTGTTCGGCCCACCGTCTCGAATTCTCCTGCGATAACGCAGTCTGGCAGGGCGGCTCAGTCAGAGCGCCATGATCCGCCGAAGTTCCTGGCTGGAAACGACATGGCAGT
>JAGRHM010000800.1 GCA_020445005.1 Candidatus Competibacteraceae bacterium
GTTGGGCTGCTGAGAACCTGACCACGGGTCGGTCTAATATCGGCACCCAATTTCGCCTTGCGAGCGATCCAGTGGTGGTGAATCTGCTCCAAGACGGTGTGGAACGATCACAGCATGTGTTCGGCCGCAACAGTAATGGCGATCTGATCCACTATTATTGGTTTCCTTCCAGGAGTTGGGCTGCTGAGAACCTGACCACGGGTCGGTCTAATATCGGCACCCAATTTCGCCTTGCGAGCGATCCAGTGGTGGTGAATCTGCTCCAAGACGGATCTACCAAGGAATGGTCGCAACGTGTATTCGGTCGTAGCAGTAAAGGCGACCTGATCCACTATCATTGGAGTCCTTCCACAAGTTGGTCTGCTGAGAACCTGACCACTGGCTGGCCTGATACCGGCACTCAATTTCGCTTTGTCAGTGATCCTGTCACTTTGGACTGCCCTAACTTGGATGAGGAAGGGCGTGCGTACTGTACTTTTCCAAATTTTTAGCGCGGTAAGGCGGTAGCCAGGTAGGGTACGCATAGCGTACCCTTTTCGATGCTGATGACTCGCTTGCTGGAAAACTTGAAGGCACAGGGCATACCCGAGGAAACGCTGACCAAAGCGTTAACCGATTTGTCGGTTTAGCCCGCAACTACTCTGACTGTTTGGACTTCCAAGCCTATGGGCTGAAAACACCACTCAATACCCCGCATTTTCATCACCCTGCTTTGGTAGTGGTCGGCCAGGGTTTCGATGCAAAGCTGGAAGTGATGGAAACGGGTTTCTCCAATCGTTCATGAAGGTGCTCCAAGCCTTGAACACAGCGCTCCGCTGTAATTTCCACCTCCATTCCTCTTTCATAACACGCCTGGGCCATTTCCCAGTTTTCTTGCTTTTTATAGTAACTACCCAGTTCCTCTAAACTCTTTAGATACCGGTTATGCAAGCGGTCACGGGTCTGAATCGCCCAAGATTCGGGGTTTTGACCTAGAAACGGGCCGCGATAGGCGGGCAAGAGAACATCCGTCGCGGCGGCCAGATCCGCCGATGCAGCCTCTCCCCCGTTCACCTCGCGAACCCAAGTCAGAGTCTGACTGATCCGACGTTCCAGACACCACGCATCGACCCAACAATAGCGCGGGTCCAGGGACAGCCGAGCATCTCGCACGCTCAAGGCGTGTTCATGACCCAGCAGCCGGCGCAGGCGGTGGAGCGTGGTCGTCAAGGCTTGTTGACCCGCGTCGCCGTCGGCGTCGGGCCACAGCGCGTCGGCGATCCGGGCCTGGTTGACGTTGCGTCCACCCCAAGCAATCAGGATTTTCAGCAACTCCAGCGGCTTGCGTTGCGCCTTACGGCCGAAAGTCACGGGCTGGTCGTCCACCACCAATCCAAAGCGCCCCAGAGTGTAAATCTTCACCGGCCAGGGCCAGCGATCCGATACCGCAACCGATGGATCGGGCCGTAACCCGCGCTTGCGGATGAGAGTTTGGACATAGTCGACTTCGATGTCGGCGTCCAGCGCCGCCGCGCACAGCCGAGCCACGTCGTCTGGCTTGAAGAATGAGAAAAAAATATAACCCTGCGCGCGTCCCAGCGCGAGCGCCCGGCGCAACAACCCCAGACCGCGAGCCTTCCGTCCCCAAGTCAAGGCGAACTGCGCGGCGGCTAGGGTACGCAAGAAGGCCCCAAGCGGGCTGTCCGTGGCCCGAATCCAGGAGCGCATACCGGCCAAATAGCTTAGCGCTTCCGAACGGTGGCCCAAGCTGGCATGCACCTGCGCCAAGGCCAACTGGGAAAGACTTGCCGATTGATAAAAGTAACGGCGCGAGATCCGCAAAGACCGCTCCAGCTTTTCCAAGGCTTCGAGTAACCGCCCGGACAGCCAGGCTTCCCAACCTTGTAGACGAACATAGTAGGCGCGCTCAAGAGGTCGAAAGGACTTCAACACTGGTTTGTGCTGCGCCAACGCTGCTCGCGCCGCCTCCAACTGACCGGTGCAGAGGTGAAGACAGACAAAATTCGATAAGGCATGGCTGTTAAAGAGACTGATCCCCTGCTCCACAACGGTGGCCCAAGCAGCCTCGGCGAGGGTGAGACAGCGATCCAGATCGCCTTCAAAGTAGTACTGGTAACAAAACTCCCAGCACTGGGAAGCACAGCGCCATACCGGTTCAATGGAGATGGCGTTAGCGTGGGCAGTGTGCAAGATATCGAGCGCCCACGCGGCCTTGGCGCGCTGGCCGACATTCCAGATGTAGTGAAACAGCAGCGTGTTGAGCGACGTCAGACACAAGTCGGGCGGGCAGTCGGTTTCCAATAACCGGACGATGCGCTGCTCCCAATCGGTAAATTCAGGATGTTCCGGGCGGGCGTAGACCAGGAGGTTGAATACCCCGCAAGTCACGCGCGCTTCCAAGGCGGCCGAAGGAAAGCGCGGATAGCGGGCGCGTAGTCGCTCGAATTCCACCAGCCAGCCGCTGGCGGCCTGAAAATTGTCCCAGGCCAATTGATAAGTGTCGGTGATGACTGACCAGGACCACCATAAGCCGATGACATCGCCAGCCTGCTTGAAGCGGCGGTAGGCCCGCGCCAAAGTCGTGCGCGCAGCGACCGGGTCGCGGGGCAATTGGCATTGGCCTTGCCAAAACAGCAACCAGGGCGAACGGTCCCGGATTGCCAATGGCAACCGGCTCAGCCAGGATTCCAAAAGTTGGCTGCGACCTTGCCGCAGCAACGGTTCGGCCTGCTGCATCACCAGTCGGCTGAGCTGTTCCCAATCGCGCAATGCCTGCCACAGTTCAACCGCCTCGCTCAGTTCGCCAGCCGTTTCGAGCAGCGTTGCTGCCTGGCGCTGTATTTGTTCATATTCCGAAGCAGGCAACATGTCGCGCCCTTGGCGCAACAGGAAACCGCGGAACAAGTCGTGATACTGGTAGATGGTTTGCGCGCAGGACGAACCCGATTCGATCGTTTCACTCCGAAATGTGAAGCAATGACGCCGCACCAAGGCGTTCAACCACGCCTCCGCTTGCTCCTCGTGGGTCAATTGCTGGGCTATAGCGACGGTCATTTTCGGCAACAGGGCCGTTTTTAACAGAAAGGTCTGCAAAGGCGCATCAATCTGGTCCCACACCTCGACGGCGAAATAGTCGAAAACCAGTTCAACGGTCGCCAGCGGCGGCGGCGTTCCAACTCGACAGGCGCGCCGCAACAGTAACGTTAGTCCGGTTATCCAACCCTGCACCTGCGCGTTCAGATTCTGCACCTCGGCAGCGGTGAATAGACGCTCAGTCTGTAACCGGGCGATGCCCTCGGCTTCGGGCAGGGTCAAATGCAATTCTTCGGCGGTCATCATCGCCAGCGACCCATGCAAGCGCGCTCGCGTCAGTGCTGGCGGCGGCTCCCCCCGGCTGGTCACCAGGCAACGCACACCGGCAGGGAGATGGTCCAGCACCTCCGCCAACACCGCGTGCAACGGCGCCGTCGCCGGAAGGCGATGGTAGTTGTCGAACAACAGGATGCAGGGCAGGGCGACGCGCTGAAACAGGGCGCGAAAATAGCGGCGAGCAAACGTCAGCAGATTGTCTTGATATTCCGCGGTCAGCAGCGGCAGAGACGGGGCGACGCCGTGCTCGCGAGCCGCTACCCCCAATGCGTAAAAAAACGTCGCTGGATCGGCGTCATCTTCGTCAAGCTGATACCACAAACAAGGCACGCCCCGCGCCGCCACATAACTTGCCGCCAACGTGGTTTTGCCATAGCCCGCCGGTGCGCCGATCCAGGTGCAGGGCCGATCCGCCAGGTCGTCCAGCCGCGTGAACAGCCGCTCGCGCGGGAAAATCGTCGGAAGCCAAGGTTGATTGAATTTGGCCAATCCCACCGAGGATGTAGATGGGCGTGCTTCTTGAAGTTCCATAATCGAAGACCTAACAAGTGCAAGGTGAGCGATGTCACTTTACTTGATGAACCGGTCATGCAGAAAAATTTGAGCATTTGATCAAAAGTCTAGCTATAAATATTAAAAATGTTGTCCCCTGTTCAGGGGACATTTAGAAGCGTTACAGCAGAACCGTTGCCAACGAAACCGGATGGGATCAAAGGATGAAACGCGCTAAAGCCCTTGCCTCTCTCCGTCAATTATGCTGCCTGGGTCTCAACCGGGAGGTTTTGATTCCGGAAGTGCTACGCGCCTTGCACGCGTTTATTCCTTCGGAAAGTAATGTATATACAGGGGTCAACGAGCACATACTGCCGACAT
>JAGRHM010000801.1 GCA_020445005.1 Candidatus Competibacteraceae bacterium
CTCTACCCAACTCCGACTACCAGCGTGCCCCTGCCCCCTCCCCACCCGACGACCACCGTGAGCCCGAGCCGGCGACGCCCCCACCCGAATACCCCAGCGAGCCCGAGTCGGCGACGCCCCCACCCGAATACCCCCGTGAGCCCGAGCCAATGTCATCTCCCAACGGTTGGAGCAGTCGGTAAAATTCCACGGCGGCGGCTGTCGCGCGGCGGTCGATAAGATAGCATCAGATGCTCGGAGATCCGGGCATCCCTACTCCACGACTGTTAGCCTGCGTCGCTGCCCATCGGTGAAACAACCCACCGTCTTCCCGTGAAATGGCCTGCCGTCATCCTGCGAAATACGCAAAAAGGAAGACTCGTCCTGTCAAATCGCCAGATTCGTGGCTTTGTCATCAACGTCTTACCGAGTGTCGGATGCACTGCTTCTAACCCGGCTTCGATTTCTGCCGTCAACGGCCGAACCGTTCCCCTCAAACGCCAAGCACAACGCACTAATTTAGTGCATAGTATCAAACGAATGATCTATCATAGCGCCTAGCCTGCGCGTTTTTTGCGCCAAACTAGCACATTAAGTTAACTGGTTTGATTATTGCTTAACCTATTCGATACTCACCAGGAGACCGAGCAAGGTGTTAAAAGACTACTACTATCGCCGGGTGGTGGAAGGTTTAAGCATCGCGGTGCTGGTGCTGGATCAACGCTTACGCTTGCTGTTCATGAATCCGGCAGCCGAAACGCTGTTTGAACTCAGCTTTCGCAAGGCCTGCAATCTCGCCTTATCAGAACTCATTGTTGGCGCCGAAGCCTTTATCACCGGGTTACAGCACTGTCTGGAGAGCGGCCATCCCTACATTGAACGGGAGCTGCAACTGACCTTTCTGCCAGACCGCGTGGTCACCGTGGACTGTACCGCCGCGCCTTTGCTGGAACGCGATCCCACGCGCGAACTGTTGCTGGAGTTGCGGCAGGTCGACTGGCGACTACGCATCAGCCGTGAGGAACACATTCTGGCCCAGCACCACACGACGCGCGCCCTGGTGCGTAATCTGGCGCATGAGATCAAAAATCCCCTGGGCGGCTTGCGCGGCGCAGCGCAATTGCTGGAGCGGGAATTGCCCGATCCGGCGTTGCGGGAATATACCGGCATCATCATCGGCGAGGCGGATCGGCTGCGTAATCTGGTCGACCGGATGCTCGGCCCAAACCAGTTGCCCAATCATGGCGAGGTCAGTATTCATGAAATCCTGGAGCGGGTTTGTGGACTCGTGCAAGTGGAAGCCGATCCGGGCATTCGCATTGAGCGGGACTATGATCCGAGCATCCCGTCGCTGTGGGGCGATGCGGACCGGCTGATTCAAGCCGTACTTAACGTTGTGCGGAACGCGGCGCAAGCCCTGAGCGAATGTGAGCAGGGGGTGATTATCCTGCGCACCCGCGTTCAGCGCCAGTACACGATTGGTGCCAAGCGCCATAGGCTGGTCGTCCGTCTGGACATTATCGACGATGGTCCGGGCATTCCACCTGAACAACAGGAACAGATTTTCTATCCGATGATCAGTGGTCGGCCCGATGGCACCGGCCTGGGTTTATCCATTGCCCAGAGCATCATTAACCAGCATGGAGGACTGATCGAATGCGTCAGCCGGCCAGGCGAGACGATATTTACCCTATTGCTGCCCCTGGAAAAAACCGGATGAGTAGGAAAGAACAGATATGGGTCATTGACGATGACCACGCGATTCGCTGGGTGCTGGAAAAAGCCTTGCAGCGTGAAGAGATGATGGTGAACACCTTCGAGAGCGCAACCGGGGTGA
>JAGRHM010000802.1 GCA_020445005.1 Candidatus Competibacteraceae bacterium
TCCCGAGACTTGAGTAAGAACAGCGGATACGCCTGTCGTTGCCCGGTGCGCCGGAAGAGGCCGAGGCGATCGCCGTAACGTTCGTGCAGCAGAGCCAGGAACCCGGAGTCATCCAGCGCCATGACTTCCGGCGCGTCGGCGTCATTGACCGTACAGACCACTGCGCAGCGATCCTCGCTCATCGGCAGCAGCGCGATGGGTCCGTCCGGGGTGAACCGCTCGTAGGCGATGTTGCGATGGGGCAAGGTCGGGGTGACGTTGGCGATGACCGCCTGTTGACCATATTCCCAGCGCAAAGCGGCAATGCCCAGTTGCTGACGCACCGGCGATTGCGCGCCGTCAGCGGCGACCAGCAGGCGGGTCCGCAGATCCACCGTTCGCTCATCACCGTAACGAACTGTGACGCAGACTGCTTCCGGTTGAATGTCCACCGTTTCCAGCCGGGCCGGACAGAGCAGTTCGACATTCTGCAAAGTAGGCAATTTTGCCAGCAACGCCGCGCCAACCCTGCGCGCCTCAGCGACATAGCCGAGCGCCTCCACGCCTTCCTCGCGGCAGTCGAGATGGGCAAAACCGGGCGAACCGCGTTCGGACACATGAATTTGGCGAATCGGGGTCGCTGTCGCGGCTAGCGGTTCCCATAAACCGAGGGTCTGGAAAATGCGTCGGGTCCCCTGCGCCAGAGCCAGCGTGCGGTCATCGTAACTGGGGTGTGCGCTCACGTTCAGCGGCGCGGCTTCGACCACACCGATGCGCAAACTCAGCCCATCCAGCGCACAAGCCAGGCTGGCGCCGACCAAGCCACCGCCGGTAACCAGCAGATCATAATCCCGTTGAGTCATGGCCTCTCTCATCCAGTCGCCACGATGCCGGTGGCGCAGTGATCATCGCCTGAACTAGCGGGCATCACAAAGTTGTCAACATCCATCCATAAAATTTGATCTGGCGTTGCGCGGCAACTCATTAATATTTTGAGTGACTGAAATTGAGCAGTGCTGCCTGCCTTAGGCATAACGATTCCCCCCGAGATTTGATATGCAATCTTCAAAACTTACAGTAAAAATCCGGAGTTCAACGCCGGCCGGAGACTCCACAAGTGAAAGAAAGAATTATACCCTTGCCATGATCGGTATACCCGATTCAGAACGCAATTTTCTCAGAAACACTTTCAAACTTTCCGCTTACCGCACCCATACCTGTACCTCGGTCTTGAACAGCGGTTCGGGTCAAACCATGCGGGCCGATGCAGACGATCTCGAGGCCATCGCCCAGCAGCTCAGCGTGAATAACCGAATAGATGACCAGCCTGTGCGGCGCTGGCTAACCCTACTTCCGCAATTCACCCCTGATTTTACTGAATTTATAGGGTTGAACACTCTCAAATGATTGATTAGCTGGAGTGGTGAGGGTCGAAATCGCTTGTAGTGCCGATCTAGACGCTTGACTGGGTTTATGTTTCCGCCAAAACTGGCGCTATGTTTCTACACGCCAAGACTCGTTTCAAAGATGGTAAACCCGGTAGTGTTCTGGACTTGGAGTTTATATAATACCTTATCGAAATTTGATTGAAAATCTATAATTTTATAAGGAGTCTCAAAATGGTTTTAATTCCTGTTCTTTGCCCAGCGTGTGGTCATGATCAAGTCTCAAAACGTGGAAAAACAGCGAACGATAAACAACGCTACCTTTGTCAAAACACGGAGTGCTCTGTGAGTTCATTTATTCTAGACTATGATTAGAATGGATATTTACCTGACGTAAAGAGGCAAATTGTTGATATGGTGATCAATGGTAGTGGAATTCGTGATACGGCCAGAGTTTTAAAATCAGCCCTACAACGGTGATTAATGAGCTAAAAAAAAACAGGATCTCGTCTCGAATCAGTAAATCTGACGGTACTGAATCATTTGAATCCAAATGAAATTATCGTTGATCTTCAACAGGTTGAAGACGATACCGCTGAAATCGATGAAATGTGGAGCTCTGTTCAGAGTAAAGAACATCAAC
>JAGRHM010000803.1 GCA_020445005.1 Candidatus Competibacteraceae bacterium
CGCGGCGCCGATTCACTGGTCGCTGCTCAGCGGTGATGCCGAGACCGGCGTCAGCATCATGCGTATGGAGGCCGGCCTGGACACCGGACCGGTGTTTACCCAGGCCGCCTGTCCGATCCTACGAGGCATCACCGGCGGTGAACTGCATGATGGGTTGGCGATGCTGGGCGCGATGCTCCTGCAAGCGACGCTGCCGGAGATCGTCGCAGGCCGTCTCGCGCCCCAGCCCCAGAACGACGCGCTGGCGACTTATGCCCCAAAGCTGAATAAAGCCGATCTGGAGCTGGACTGGAACCGGTCAGCGCTGGAGCTCGAACGACAGGTGCTGGCGTTTAATCCCTGGCCGGTCGCTCACACCCGTCTGCGGGATTCCATGCTGCGCATCTGGCGAGCTGCGGCTGATGAAGAAGAATCGGCGACTGCGCCGCCGGGCACCGTATTGCGCGAAGAACCTTCCGGGATCGTTGTCGCCACCGGCTCCGGCGTTTTGCGGCTGACTGAAGTGCAATTGCCTGGCGGCAAGCCATTGCCGGTCGATGCGTTCCTGAACGCCCGTCGGCTGGCTGGCCAGCGGCTGGGCGCGGCATGAACGTCCGCGCGCTGGCGGCTCGCGCGCTGGGCCAGGTCCTGGGTGATGGACGCTCGCTGGCGATGGCATTGCCCCCGGTTTTAAAACGCGCTGAACAAGGGGATCGTGGTCTGCTTCACGAATTGTGCTATGGCGTCTGTCGCTGGCATCCCCAGTTACAAATGCTGTTGCAACTGCTGTTGGCGCGGTCGCTGGGTCCGCGTGAATATACCATCCGGGCATTGTTGCTGGTGGGTCTTTACCAGTTGTGGCATTTACGCATTCCCGAACATGCCGCCGTAGCGGAAACCGTGACCGCGGCTCGACAGATGGGAAAACCGTGGGCCGTCGGATTGACAAACGCGGTATTGCGCGCGGCCTTGCGTCGTCGCCAGGAATTAACGGCTGCGCTGGACCAGGATCCTGAAGCGGGCGAGGCTCATCCCCGCTGGCTGTTGCAACGCTTGCGAGAGGACTGGCCGGACGACTGGCCCGCTATTACCGTCGCTAATAATGCCCGCCCACCGTTCACCTTGCGCGTCAATATGCGTCACCTTGACCGTGACGCCTGCCAACAACGCCTGGAGAGGTTGGGGTGCAATCCTCAACCCTCAGCCTATGTAGCGACTGCGCTGACTTTGAACGCGGCGGCCGAACCGGCAACCCTGCCAGGCTTCGCCGAAGGCTGGATTTCGGTGCAAGACGCCGCTGCGCAATTGGCCGCGCCCTTACTGGATATTCAGTCCGGTCTGCACGTACTGGATGCCTGCGCTGCTCCGGGCGGCAAGACGGGCCATTTGCTGGAATGCGCCCCACATCTGGATCTGACGGTGCTCGATCAAGACGCCGCCCGTCTGGAGCGCGTCGCAGAAAATCTCCACCGACTGCGATTCCATGCGCGCCTGATCGCGGGGGACGCCCGGCGACCTGCGGACTGGTGGGATGGCGTTCCCTACGACCGCATTCTGCTGGACGCTCCCTGCTCAGCAACTGGAGTGATTCGCCGCCATCCTGACATTAAGCTGCTGCGCCGGGACAGTGACATCGCTACGCTGGCCGATCAACAACAGGCCATGCTCGCCAGCCTGTGGCCGCTGCTGCGCCCGGAAGGCCGCCTGTTGTATGCGACCTGTTCGGTGTTGCGGCAGGAGAATGAGCAGGTTGTGGCAAATTTTCTCGCCAAGCAACCGGATGCTGAGGAGCAACCGATCATCGCGCCCTGGGGTCGCTGCCTGGCGCATGGCCGACAAATTCTTCCCGGTGAAGAGAACATGGACGGTTTCTATTACGCTGTACTCGTCAAACGCGGCGTACCCGCCGGGGAGGTTGCATGTCGGCAGGTCTCCTGACCCGACCCTGCTCGCCTCCCCTGTTCGTCTGGCTCATATCCTTGCTGGCGTCGCTGAGTGCGTCAATCGCCTGGGCCGCCGGCTTCGAGGTCATCAGCGCTTCGACCCGGCTGCAAGGGGATGTTTATCGCCTGAACGCTCAGATCGAATACCGCTTCAGTCAGGCCGCGATCGAAGCCTTGAAAAACGGGGTGCCGCTGACGATTGAACTGGAAATGCAGGTCCGCCGACAGCGCGCCTGGGTGTGGGACGAAACGGTTTATGCCCTGTCTCAGCGTTTCCGGCTAGAATATCATACCCTCAGCCGGCAATATCTGGTCACGACGCTAAACAGCGGCGAGCGCCGGGGATTCCCCAACCAGAGCAGCGCCTTGCAGTTCATGGGGCGCATTACCGATTTCCCATTCCTGGATAAAGGCTTGCTGCTCCCGAATCAGCGCTACCAGGGCGCTTTGCGTGCCCGGCTCGACGTCGACGCATTGCCGACGCCGTTGCGGTTGTTTGCCTATATTTCCGACGACTGGC
>JAGRHM010000804.1 GCA_020445005.1 Candidatus Competibacteraceae bacterium
ACACATTGCTCAGTAGTACGCTGATCGATCCGCCTTGCGGTGTCCCTTCCTCGTTCGGATGGAGTTCCCCATCTTCCAGAATGCCCGCTTTCAGCCAGCGCCGGATCAGGCTGATCAGGCGCGGGTCTCCGACTCGATGTTCCACGAAGCGGAGTAACCATCCGTGGTCGAGACTCCCAAAGAAGTTCTTTAGATCCGCCTCCAACACCCACCCCACCTTGCGACCGGCGATCACCTCGTGGAGGGTCGCTATCGCGCGGTGAGCACCCAACCCGGGCCGACCACCAAACGAGCAGGGCAGAAAATCCTGCTCGTAGATGGCCGATAACACCTCCGCTGTGCTGCGCTGGAGCGCCCGGTCACTCACACAAGGAATCCCCAAGGGGCGCTTCTCCTGCTTACCGGGCTTCGGAATGTACACCCGCCGAATCGGCGGCGCCGGGTAGCCTTGGCGGTGTACCGCTTCGAGCATCGGCTCGATCCAGACCGCAAAATCCTCCTTTGCCTCCGCGACCGTCTGGCCATCCACGCCGGGGGCCGAGTGATGGGGAATCTGTTGGAGATTCTTCCAGACCCGTTCCGCCGTGATGTGGTGCGCCAGCGAGGTCAACCGGAGCTTCGGTTCACACCGAGCTTTCGCTGCTATTCGTTCAAGTCTCGTTGCCATGACGGGTTGCTCTTCGCTTTGCATCGAAGACCATTGCCTCCCTCTGGGTGGAGCTCATGTTGCCCAAGAACGATTCACACTCCGCTGACCGCTTCCCCCTGTGGTCGGCTCTCCCGACCGCCGAGTACTATCAGTCAGTCTGACTTCCGCCAGGCCATTGGGTCGTCCTCGCGTTGGGCGCTTGTTGGACCCTACAAGCTCCGCTTGAACCCGGCGGATCTCCCTTGTTCCCATGAAATCCTTGGATGACATGCCGGCGGTACGAACCCCGGAAGCACCCCAGAAGACTCGCCCATACGCCTCCTGGAATTCCGCCTTCCCCATTGGGAGACTGGGTCGGCTACTTCAACCACGTTCGATTTCGGGGCTATGTTCCCGTTCACGGTCGTTCCGGCCTATCATCTTCCTGTCTACGCTTCGCAGTGCCCGTCACCGGTTCACCACGCAAGACTCGGTACCCGGCTGCTGGCTAGGCTTTACCAGGGCAGCCATCTCAGGCTGCTGTATTTCATGCGCTTGCAAGGCGCAACTCCCTCCGAACCGTGCGAGCGGGTCTCCCGCACACGGCTCTCCAGTCGGTTGTTTCCTCATCGGGATTGGCACGCCAACGCATGGGCTTCGGTCATGGTGAAAAGACCTTGCGCAGCGAAGAAGGCATTGGGCCAGCGACTGTGATCCGCTTTGGAACGCCCCGTCCGGCTATGCAGCCGGTGTTGTCGGCGCAGCAACGCGCGGAGTCGCCGTCGGATGAAGCCGTCGAGGAGGTGAAAGATCGGAGGGTAAGCGTGTTTAAAGTAGCTGTACCAACCTTTCAACACCGGGTTGAGATCCGCGATGATGCGCGTCAAGCTCTCCCCGCGGGTTCGTCCCGTTTTCGCCCGGATTTTGTCCTTGATGGCGTGGAGACTTTTCGCCCGCACCCGACGCTGACCGTTTTCAAAGCGATAGCCCAAGAAGTCAAAGCCGTGTCCCGGTTGCCGACAGTCACCCCTCTGGGTTTTATCGGGGTGTAGGGTGAGGCCGTGTTCTTGAGTCCAGGTTTGCACCGGGTCTAACGCGCGCCGCGCGTCTAACTCGTCGGCACACAGGATCACGAAGTCGTCCGCGTAGCGGGCGATCCGATACCCTTGTGCCTGCATCCGGCGATCCAGCCCATGCAGGTAGAGATTCGCTAAGAGTGGGCTAAGCACCGCGCCTTGCGGGGTGCCTCGCGCGGGTGTCCACCGGGTCAGTCCTTCCAGGATGCCTTGACCCAGATAGGCGCTGATCAGATCCAACACCCGGCCATCACTGAGGTGCCGGGCGACCTGAGTCATCAGCTCCGCGTGCGGGATCGTGTCAAAGTCGCTTTTCAGATCGGCATCGACCACCCAAGTGTAACCCGCCTTGATCCACGCATCGACCGTGCGGAGCGCGTCCTTGGCGCTGCGTCCCGGACGGAAGCCGTAGCTCACGTCCAGGAATTCCCACTCAAAGATTGGTTCCAGCACCCGTTTGAGCGCCCCTTGAACAATACGATCTTTGACGGTCGGGATACCCAGGGGGCGCTGTCCACCGCCGGCCTTGGGGATGTAGATCCGACGGACGTCTCCTGGACGGTAGTTTCCTGCTCTCAAGTCGGCCTCGATTTCACCCAAGTAGCGTTCCGCCTGTGCCGCAAAGCGTTCAATGCTCATGCCATCGACCCCGGCGGCGCCGTGGTTCCGCGCAACGGCGACCCATGACGCTTCCAGCGTCCGGCGATCACACACCTTATCCCATAAACTGTACCATTGGCCTCCTGTCACCCCGTTAACCAGGGCATCCAACATCCGCTCCGTCCACACGCTCGGTTCCACCCAGCCCCACGTCCGGGGATCACGGGTTTCTTGTGCTTGTTTAGCCCACTGGGGCACTGACGCACTCAACAGCATTTCGCCTCCGTCGTTCGTGAATGTCGTGGATCAACCTTCCTACCCCCCTTTGCTCCGCCCCGCGTTACCGGAGCCTCTGACGGCGGATGGTTCCGGGCTTTAGGGTGCTGTTGGTGTTCTCCGTTGCCGCCTGGTTTCCCGGCGGTGCCACAATATCGCGCCCCATGGCCTGGCCCTTATCACACCGTCGCGCTCTTATGAGGGTTCTGACTCCTGCTCCCGGTCACCTCCGTGAGCAGGTCTCCCCGCTTACTGCGCTTGGCCTTCTGATCGTTCCGTCCTCAACCACACTCTGCGCCCGCCCGTCGTTTGCTTCGCCCATCTCAACGCGGTCGGTGATTTTCAGGCTTCGCCACGGGATAGCAGGCTCGCCGCCACAGAATGCCGAATCAGGTTCGTTCTCCTACGGACCAATCTTTCGCCGCCGGTGGCTCCCCACCTCGCCTCACAGCGACGCAGTGACCTTGGGCTACCGAGTCTTGGCCTCCTCGGACACGGACTTTCACCGTGCTGACTAAGCGCCCTCACGGGCGCACTACCCCGCAGCTTGCTGCGGGGATTTTTATTCGCCGACCAGTCCAGCACCGTCGCCGAATGCAGCGTGTCCAAATCCGCCCGCTCCAGGGGCAGGCACTCGTCGTCATCGAACAAGCCGCCGTTGAACCAGGCAATCCGGGCGAAGCCGAACCGCCCGCCCTGATGCATCGCCTGAAACAAATCACGCGCCAAACCGGGAAAATCCCCCGGCGCGCGCCGGGCTTCCTCGACCAGCATACTGAACAACCGGTCCGGCAATAACCCGATGTCCTCGGCGAACAGGCAAAACAGCACCCGGGTCAGAAAATGCGCCACCGGTTGCGGCGCATGGCCGCGTTGCCGCAACTGCTGCGCCAGACCGCCCAACAGCGTCGCCGCTACTTGCGTCACCGCCTCCCGCGTTCGGGCCGGTTGCAAGCGTTCCGGCTCCAGGAACGCCCAGCGCAAGAGTTCCCATGTCGCTGGATCGGCCAGATCCTCCAGCGTCAAGCGATGGACGACGTTGACCGTATTGGAAAAATTGGTGTGAATCTCGATCGTCTCCATGTCCGAGACGATCAGCAGGGGCGGGTTTTCCAGCGCCAGCGCGTACTGCTGCAACTGGCGCAGCGCCGCCTGCAAATCCTTATGCTTGCCCTTGTATTCCCAGGCAAAGCAATGCCGTCGCCAGACATCCGCCCAGCCATCGCCGCCCCCGGTCTTCTTCGCGCCCTTCTCGAAGGTGAACCACTCGCCGCGCGGGTCGTCCTCCAGCGGCGGCTTCACGCCCAACACCCGACACAGGGCAATGAAATGACTTTGCGAACCACTGCGCTCGGTCAGGGTGCTATCGCGGCATACTCGAATGAATTCGGCGATTTCAGCGGGCGTGGTCACCGGAAACGGCCTCGATTCCGGGGCGGAGGGTCGACCGATCCAGCAGTGGGGAAAAAACGCATGGCGCCTCTCGCGGCAGATTTTGACTCAACTATAGGCCAAAGCCGGAGAGACGCCACGCGAATCCAGGAACAGTGACGCGGAAAAACCGATACATTCAGGGAGAAGTCGGCCACTCCCCCCTTTGAAAAAGGGGGGGTTGAGGGGGATTTTGAAAAGGAGGTTGAACGGCTACCATTGAGCTATGTCGGCAGAGAGAGCCGCCGCCATCAGCAGCTGGCAACCGACGTGCTGTTTTGGAAACCGGCGCTGCGGTTCAAGTCGCAATGCACGCCGGCGACCACGGGGGCGCCACTCGTGCGGCTCGTCGGTTGCAGCGCGGCGGACGAAATGTGGCTCTGCTGGTTAAAGCCTTGCGCGACCTCAATATCCCGTAAATCCTGCCGCCCACTCGATATGGAAGCGGTGACATTCGGCGTAAAGCTCCGATCATTGAAGCCAGCGGCGTGGGCGGTGGACAGACCGGACAGGGCGGCGATCAGGGTAAAGCTAGCGGCGGTGAGCGTGGTTTTCATCGGGTGTACTCCTCAAGTGGATTTGGACTTTTGGGCGCCGCCTGATCAGCGGCTTCATGAATACTTACGCTCGTCGGATTGCTCTGGATGCAAGTCCCGTCAAAAAAATTGGTCCGGTAAATTTTCCTGTGATCCAAGTCACAGACCGGTCCCGCGTGCAAACCATCGCCCGCCATCCATTGAGGGCCACAACTCCTTTACTGCCTTGGCCCATTAATAATCCTCACCAGCATATCGCCTTGAAACAGCAATGTTTTGAGAAACCGCCCGCGACCCAGGTGGTATTCCCACCGATAGACAGGCTTCACCTGGCGCACCTCGGTTTCGTGGCCGCCGGGAGGAAGCGGATACGTCTGGGTCTGTGGTAACGCCCATGGATCATCGTCATCGTCATTACGGCGCACGGTTTCCTCAATAAAACCATCCTGCCAAGCGCGTTGCGGTTCGCCGCAGATGTGCAGCACCCGCGACTGGGAATCGCCGGTATTCACGAGATAACTGCCGCAGCGCATGGAATCCGCGAACACCGTCGCAGGACCCCCAAACATCGTCAGTGCGGCTGCAAG
>JAGRHM010000805.1 GCA_020445005.1 Candidatus Competibacteraceae bacterium
GGGATTCGCTAAATCAGTGGCGTAAGTCCGTGCATACAGTGGCAAAAAAGGCTGCGAAAGTTCCACGGCGAAAATGAACAGAAAGGTGGCGACCCGTGCGCCGAATAGATCCGCCGACTGATAGAGCGCGGGTCGACCCTCTGGCGCTAGGGTGAAACCGCGCCAAAGTTGTACCAGGCTGGCGGACAGGCGGTTCGCTGCTGCGGGCGCCGCGGATCGCAGGTAAGCAGCCTGGCGCAAAACCTGTTGATGCGCCGCATTCAGGCGTTCAATTAATTGATTCAACAATCGGGCGAGCCAGCCGGTTTCGTCATGGAGGATCGGCAGGATGTGGCTAAGATCGCCCTGTGCGATGCCGCGCAGAACGGCCTCCAGCCGATTGATCGGCGTGATGAGAGAGTGGTGGACGATGAGTAGCAACAGTTCGAAGGCGACTAGAATGGCGATGACGAATACGGTGGCGATGTCAAAGAGCATTTCCTGAATTTTTTGCACAACAAAGTCAGCATCGGCCCCGATATGCAGTACGCCGGCCACGGTCTCGTCCGACCCGAGCGGCAAGGCCAGATTATAGAAATCACCTAATGGGCGGGCAGTCAACATTTGAGTAGGCCATGGTTTCCCGGCTGGGCTGGCGGAGGCGGCGTCTTGAGAAGCGGGCGGTTTTTCCAGAATCGCAGCAGTTGCCTGGGCTAAATGTTTCGGCGCGGGCAGCGCGGTCCCATATTGGTAAAGGACCGCGCCGTTCCGACGAGTCAGCGCCAGATAGGCCAGATCGGGATCGGCGGCGAGGACCGCGCCGAAAAAATCCGCCACGCCGGGCAGACGTTCTAATGGAATGTTATAGCGCAATGCGCGCTCCAGCTTGGCGTTGACCGCCACACCCACCGTGAGCATTTTTCGATCCAGTTGCGGTGCCAGGCTTTGTTCGAGCACCAGGGCGGCGTACAGCGAAATGCTCACCAGCGCAGCGATGATCAGGCTAAGGGTTAGCGCAAATAATCGGGTAACCCGGGAGGACGCGGTCATTGAACACTCTCACCCGGATGCGTCTTTTCATGGGGCGCAGTCTGATCCGTCAAGCGTTGTTCAAGACGCAGAATCCGGGTGGCCTGGATCAGGCGTTGCTGAAATTCCCGGCTTTTCAGTTCGGCGGCGATCGCAAGCACGGCTAGTGCTGAATCGCTGTTACGTTGTAGATTGGGGTTATGCCGGTTTTCCAGAAAGTCTTCAAGCGCAACGCTGACCTGTCTCAGCTCGCGCCGGGTGTCCCGGAACAGTAGCCAAACCCCTAACAGGGCGATCAGACTGGCGGCGGCCAAAATCAGCAAGGCGGCGCGGATTAGGTGAAACAAAGTTTGCTGCAACTCCTGATCGTAGAAAGCTCGATCATAGCGCAGGATAAGACTGCCTACTGGGCGGCCAAAGTTGTTAATTAGAGGAAGACCGACCGCAAGCGTCTCAGGATCGCTAGTATGTTGCGGCGTCTTCGAAGTTGCCTGCAACACGGTTTCCAGCCAGGTTGGGGCGAGGGGGGCGACTGGATAATGGCTCAGAAGCTCGCTCTGATACTGATGTAGAATGTCGCCTTGTTCGTTGAAAACGCTGAT
>JAGRHM010000806.1 GCA_020445005.1 Candidatus Competibacteraceae bacterium
TTCTTCGGCGGAGCAGCCGGCCAGTTCCGGATCGTGCAACAGGCCCAGCTTGGGCGGTTCGCCAATGCCCATCTCGATCAGCCAGCCGTTGATGACGAAATCACAGGCGGCGTTCCACAGAAAGGGGTCGCGGCCCCGCCGGCGGGAGGCGTGATTCAGTCCGGCGTGCAGCAATTCATGCGTCAGAACGAACAGGCATTCGTCGGCGTTCAATCCGGCGGTTGGATTGATCAGGATCGTGCGGTTGCTCACATCGATGGCCGCCACCTGAATATCGTGCAACTGGCAAAGTCGGCGGTCTTCGCTCAAAGTGAAATCCACCGCCAGCGCGCCCAGCAGCGGGTAGTAGCTGGTCAGGCGACGCCGGGCTTTTTCGGCGGCGGTGGGCGGGCGGGTCAGGCCGGTCGGCGCAGCGATCCATCCCCCGGCCCGCTCAATGGCCTGGCCGGCGCTGCGGCTGATGCCTTCGGCCAGCAGCGCCTTCCAGTCCGGGGGGTTCCGGTAGCGCATCCGGTTGGGATCAGGGGCGCAGAATACGGTTTTCGCCTTGCCGCACAGCGCCTCGCGCCAAGTCAACAGAGTGGCGTCGCAACCGTCGGCGGTCAGCAGACCGAAGAGCGCTTCTTCGCCCTGAGCAGGCAGGTCGATGGCGGGATGCAACAGGCTCTCCGGAGTCGCGCCGATGCCGATTTCATGACAGAACCGTTCCGCGATCAGCAGGCTGGCGATTTCCCATAGCGCTTGCGGTTCGCGTTGTCGAACCAGTCCGAAGCCCAGAGAGACGTAGGCCAGCGCCAGCACTCGCGCCCATTCACGAGGCGTCGCCTGCCGTTTGGGATGGACCCAGATCGTTCCATCCGGCGCCAGCGCCAGCCAGCCCTTGGGACCGACCTGGTGGTACTCATCGTCGAAATGGATTGCGGCGTCATGAGCAATGGCGTCCAGTGGCGGCTCTCCGGCCAGCGCCCGCCCGTGCAGAAATTCCTGTCGCGCCGCTGATTCCCCCGCTTTGCGCCGCTTCATGCATTCGCCCGGCGGCGCCCGGCCAGACGCGGCAGGTCGCGTGCGACTTCAATCAGGAACCACGCCGGCAGGGTCTGGCCGTTCTCGTCTTCCCCAACCACGGTCTGCGCCATCTCCACGCTGATGCGGGCCAGATCACGGAGCAGGTTCTTGGCGCGAAGCGCCAGTTGCCGTTGTTCCGTGTGCGACGCGACTTCTTCGTCCGGCAATTCCTTGCGCAGATGCGCCCGGAAGGACTGGGTCAGAAAATACAGCACGTCGCGGTCGGCTGGTTCCGCGGGCCAGCGGGCGTCGCCCTTGAGGATCGCCGCCAGCGTATGCCGCTGCCGCAATTGTTTAATGAAGCCTTTGAACTGGCCAGCGTGAGCCGGCGTGAGCAGGCCAAAGACCAGCGCCTCCAGCATTTCATCGCCGATCGTTTCCCCGAAGGAATGCAGGGCGTCGGACAGGATATGCCAGGAACGGGGGGTCGAAAACGGTTCCTCATGCTTGGGCGGTTCGTTCCACAGATGATCCGGGCGCAGTTGCAGGTACTCCACTACCCAGGGATGAATGCCGCCTTCATTGACCGCCCAGGCCAGCCATTCGCGGGCGTGGGCGCGCAGATGGATATGGGCCAGGCGGTTGATCAGGGCCGAGGGCATGGGCTTGACCAGGGCGGCGTCCTTGGCGCGATTGCCCGCGCCAATCACGAGTGCGCCAGGCGGCAACCGGTATTCTCCAACCCGCTGTTCCAGGATCAGGGAATAGAAGGCTTTCTGGATGTCATGGCTGGCGGCATTGAGTTCGTCGAGAAACAGCACGAAGGGTTGATGACGGACGATGTTAGCGGGCGGGAAGAAGCGCGAACAGTCGCCGTCGATTTTGGGAACGCCGAGCAGGTCTTCCGGCGCCAGTTGACTGCCCAGCAACGCCACGCATTCCAGTCCGACCGCTGCAGCGAAACGATTGACCAGGGCGGTTTTGCCAATGCCTGGAGCGCCCCACAGGAAAACCGGCCGGACGACGGCAACATGCAGCAGAAAGTCGAAAGCCTGGTTGAGGGTCAGTTCAATGGCGGGGTTCAATATCGTTTACCCGTTCAACAATATCAAGCAGATCAACATTGTGTAGCCTGGAAGCGAGTTCTGTCTACGGCAGGCCAAAATTCAGGGCTTTTCCGGATTCC
>JAGRHM010000807.1 GCA_020445005.1 Candidatus Competibacteraceae bacterium
TGAGTGAGTTGCGCAGCATCGCCCTGAATGATGCGTAGCTGGGGAAAACGCTGGCGCAGGTGATGGGCCAGCGTCGGAGAGCGTTCCACTACCACCAGCTTCCATGGCGGCACGCCTCGCTTGAGCAGAGCCGCAGTAACCGAGCCAGTGCCGCCGCCTAGTTCTACCACCAATCCATCTCGATCCAGGGGAACATGGGACGCCATGCGCGTGGCCAGTGAGGGCGCGCTAGGACACGCCGCGCCCATCGCACGCGGATTCGCCCAGATTTCCCGCGTAAACAGCGCCAGCGATGCCGCGCCTGGATTTTGCATCAAAACCTTCACGAGACGTTTCATATCCTACCCAATTCAAAAGATCCAAAAATGCGGTGCTCGCGAAGGCGCGCAAGCGCATCGCCCACAACCGGAAATGTCCTTCAAACGCATGGAGTCATCCTGAAAGTTACGCAGCCATCCAATGACCACGAGTTCAACCTTTAGTTCACTGTGGCATCTGTCTTGATTCGGACAGAATGCCAAACGCCCTTACCCCCGTTCTGCTCCCAATGGGGAAAGCGATTAAGTGCGGCTGCTTAGGATACCCCTTCAATCAGAACCTATGTATCCTTAATGCAGAAATGACGCTGTGCAATATAGAAGCTTTAAGCATCAATTTTGCCCAACAATCCTGCTGAGCCAGCACCCACGCTTGTAGAAAGCGATCAGTTGAACAGGAGACGGTCCATGCTGATCTTGCCGGATGACTTTCAACCCGCCATGCTGCTGCCCGCGGGCATCGAACAACCGGCCTGGTGGTTTATCTTTGTCCATGGCCAACTGCTGGTGCGAGCCACCGGCGCGGGAATGGAACTGCCGCTGGCCTCGATCTGGCCCTTTGCCAACTGGCCCCCTGTACGGCGATTGTATCTGGGAACCTTGCAGGGCCAACCCTGCCATGCCGCGGAGGTGATGAATGCTGGGCCGCCGCCGGGTTGGAGGTTCGAAAATCTGCGCGGATTATGGACCCGGATGGATGAAGCCATGCTTGGCGTGGCGGGACACGCGCTGCAACTGATTGAATGGGATCGCACCCACCAATACTGTGGTCACTGTGGAACGCCGACTGAGCGCCGCGCTGAGGAGCGCGCCCGCGTCTGTCCTGCTTGTCAGCATGCTGCTTATCCGCAACTCTCCCCGGTCGTTATGGTGCGGGTGGTCGACAAGGGCAGGATTTTGCTGGCGCGCGCGCCACGTTTTGCACCTGGCGTGTATAGTGTGTTGGCTGGATTTGTGGAAGCGGGGGAAACGCTGGAGCAGACCATTCATCGCGAGGTAGCGGAGGAGGTGGGTATTCAAGTGTACAATCTACGCTATTTCGCTAGCCAGTCCTGGCCATTTCCGCATTCACTGATGATCGCCTTTACCGCTGATTATGCCGGCGGCGAATTGCAGATTGATGGGCGGGAGATCCTGGAAGCCCGCTGGTTTGTTCCCAATGAAATGCCAGGCTTGCCCAGTCCCATGAGCATGGCTTGGCGATTGATCCAGGATTACCTGGCGCATCATGCTTGATGCTGGGCCGCCGCGACAGAGAGGAAGGTCAACAAGTGGCGGTTATCGCGCAAAGAATGACACAGGAGACGCAGGATGCTTCAACGAACTAGCTTACCTTGCAATTCCATTATTCAGCCTGATGGTGAGTGGAATGGGTTCAAAGCGCGCTTTGTAGCGATCTGGGCGCGTTGTGTCAATGAGCGCCAACCCGCAGTTGCGGAAACTATTTATGACCGATTGGTTGAATGCTATGAGGAAGTTCATCGCCATTATCATACCCTGGCTCATATCCGACACTGCCTATACGAGTTCAACCAGGCAGCGGCTTGCATGGATGACCCTGACGCTGTCGAGATAGCCATCTGGTTCCATGATGCTATTTACGAACCTGGAACGAAAGACAACGAGCAACGCAGCGCTGAATTATTCCAAAAATATGCACAGGCCAGTGGTTGTGCGGATAGCGATTTTCAACGCCGCATTTATAACTTGATCATGATCACGACTCACCGTGAACAGCCAAGTCGGAAAGATGAGCAATTTATTGTTGATATTGACTTATCCAGTTTTGGCTTGCCGTGGGATGAATTCGAACGGGACGGGCGGCGGATTCGCGCTGAATGCGCTGATATGAGTGATGACGCATACTACCTAAGTCATGTCAAATTTTTGCAGATGCTGCAAGAGCGACCGACCTTCTTTTTCACCGATTTCTTCCAGAATCGCTACGAACGGACAGCGCGCGAAAACATTGAGCGGCTGATCACGAGCCTACGCAAACGTGGTTATGACTGAATCCGACCATTCCGCCCGCGGGGATAGGGAGATGAAATTCAAGTTGAGCAACCTGGCGTCCATGCTAGGCGCCCCATCGGCATCGCACCAGCAGGAGCCAGCGACCGTACTGTTTGCCGATATTAGCGGTAGCACCCGTCTGTTTGAGAAGTATGGGGATGTGCGCGCCCGGCAGATCGAGAGTCGCGTGCTGGATTTGCTGGCGGAGCGGACCGTTGCTCATCAGGGTGTGGTAGTCAAAACGATTGGCGATGAAATCATGAGCCGCTTTCCCGAGGCTATACTCGGAGTGAAATCTGCGTGCGATATGCAACAGGCGATCAAACATGATTCCGTGTTAGCCGATTTGAATATTGCGATTCGGATTGGCTTGCACCACGGAACCGTGTTGGTTGAAAAAAATGATGTATTCGGCGATGCGGTCAATGTGGCGGCCCGGATGGTGGCGCAAGCCAAAGCCGATCAAATTATTACCAGCCGCGAGACCGTGATGGTTCTATCGCCTGAACTGCAGCAAATGACTCGGGGTCTTGGCAAAGTCTGGGTGCGTGGCAAGCAGGATGAAATGGAAATCGTCGAAGTCATCTGGTACGAATCCACCAGTTTGACCCAGATGTCCGCGCTGACCCAGATGTCCAGTGAAGAGGCGCAAAAATCGCTGCGCAATCTGCTAAATGCCCGTTTATTTCTCAACTACCACGGTCAAAACCACGAGGTGGCACCCTCCACGGAAGCATTTACCATTGGCCGCGGCCCGCGAAACAGGTTGGTCGTTGATCGGGAACTGGTATCTCGTAGTCACGCCGCTATTGAATTCCGGCAGGGTAAATTCATTCTGGCCGATCACAGCACTAACGGAACGTATCTACTGCTCGAAAATGGGTCGCGTTTTTTTGTGCGGCGCGAGGAAATGACTCTCCACGACCGGGGGATTATCTGCCTGGGACAGGCGGTCTTTGAACAGAACCCCGATATTATCCTGTATGAATGCAAATATGCGGCTTGAAAGCTTCTTCCAGACCGGTTTTTTTGGCGGAGAGGCGATTGATCCGAAAAACCGGCTGCTCAACTTATTATCAAAGTTATTATTATGAAAGTCGTTGAAATGTTTCTCGAACGAATTATCCTGCTTAGCCGCTGGCTGCTGGCACCGCTGTATCTGGCGCTGATCGCCGTGCTGATTTTGTTTACCGTCAAGGCGGTGCAGGAAGCTGTTCATTTGTTCCAAA
>JAGRHM010000808.1 GCA_020445005.1 Candidatus Competibacteraceae bacterium
CCTGAACATTTCGTCGTCCCTGACGCGCTTTTAGAAGGCTTCTCGAGCGCGCAGCAATTAGCCGAGGCCCTCCTGCAGGAGTGGGCGGTCGACACCGACGACGCTGCGGTGCTGGTTTACCGCGCCTGAACGAGATCTCTGAATCATGAATGCCGATCTATTCCGCCAGGAATACATTGAGTTAGTGAAGGACTACTGGCTGCACGGCAACGAAGAAGCGCTGATTCGGGCCACGGATCTGGGTAAGCGACTGGTTCACGCGGAACTTCCCCCGGAGGAAATCGGCGAATTTCAGCAGCTTGCGCTCACCGAACTCAGCCGAATTGCGCCCGCAACCTCGCTGGAAGAAGCCGCAACCCGGCTAACCCCGCCTTTGATCGAAGTGCTGATGCATATGGCCTAGCGTTCCGCTACCAGCTCCACGAGCACTATGAGGCCATGATGCAACGCTGTCTGGAACAGACCAGCAAACTCGAGGCGCTCGGCACGCTGGCCTCCGGCATCGCTCACGACTTCAATACCCTGCTGGGCGTCATTCTCGGTTACGCGGAAATGACCGAGGATCTTGTGTCGAACGACCCAGTTGCGCGGGAGAATCTCCAGCAAATCCTGATCGCCACTGGGCGGGCGCGCGACCTGGTGGCGCGCATCCTGGCGTTTGGCCGGCGCGATGAAAAAAACGCGGCGCCGTTGCGGATCGCCGATAGCCTCTACGAATGTCTGGCTATGCTGCGCCCGTCTTTGCCGCCGAAAGTGACGCTACACGCGTACATCGAGCGATTGGATTTACAGGTGATAGGCGACGCTAATGAATTACAACAAATCTTCATGGACTTGACGGTTAATGCCGTCCACGCGATGGCTGAACACGGGGATATCTACTATTCCATAGAAGCCGTCACTCTGAATGATGACACACGAACCGACTGGCCCGAACTCGCCACGGGCGATTATGTGCGCTTTCGCATTCGCGATACCGGTTGTGGCGTCCCGCCGCATCTTGTCAACCGAATCTTTGAACCGTTTTTCACCACCAAGGATGTTGGCGAGGGCACCGGCCTCGGCTTGTCCGTGGTGTATGGCATCGTCAAGCGCATGAAGGGAGCAATCCGGCTCAACAACTCAGGCCAGGGCGCAGACTTTGAGATTCTCTGTCCCCGTTACGAAGAGACGGAGCCATGATCGATCCGCTCTATTCCCTGCAACGGGAGCTGTCGACTGTTTCCCGACACACCCCAAATCTCTGGAAAGGTGACAAATGAAAAAAATATTAATCATTGAAGATGATCCACAATTCTGTCAAATGCTGGCGCACATGTTGGCGCAGGCCGGATATGAAGTGGAGACCGCTGCGAACGGCGTTGCTGGGCTGGAGCTGTTTCAGCAAAACGCACCCGATTTGGTCATTACCGATATCATGATGCCGGAAAAGGACGGCATCGACGTCATCGTCGATATCAAGCGTCAGGGTTCGGATATCAAGATCATCGCTATTTCCGGCGGACGGCGCGCAATTACGCCCCAGTTCAATCTGGATTCAGCGGCGCTGATCGGAGCTAGTCAGGTGCTGGCCAAACCATTCAACCGTCAGCAGTTACTGGAAGCAGTCGAGGCAGCGCTGGGCTAAAACGTCCCTTACTCCAAGCCGGGCTAGTGCTTCAACTGATCTAATT
>JAGRHM010000809.1 GCA_020445005.1 Candidatus Competibacteraceae bacterium
AGTTCGTCGACGCGGGCGGCTTGCGCGGCTAACTCCTGCGACGCGGCCCGTAGCGCTTTAGCCGCTTGGGCATGGTCTTTTTGAGCCAGCGCAGTGCGCGCCGCCGCCAGATGGATGCTGAAATCATCCAGCACAGGCGTAACCGTGGCATCGTCGAATTCGATCCAGCCGATGGGCTTCTGGTCAGCGGTGAGCGAGGGTTGACTGTCCGCAGTGGAGGGTGTTGATGCAGCTTGCGCAGAGGCTGTCAAAGGTGCTTGTAGCAAGGTCAGCACGACAGCCGAACAAACGAGCGTCATCGAGGTTTTCATAAGACTGATCCTCACGGGGGTTCCAAGAGATTTCAGGGATCGGCGACCGTTCATCACCATGACGGCACTGTAAAAATCCTGTCGGCTGGATGGAAGTGGCCGGAGTCACGATGACTTTGGGTACTGGTCACTTTTTATACCCATTCCCATAGTGTTCAATCCAATCATCGGGCGCGATGCGCAACTCCACAAATACCCGTTTAAGTTCCAGTGTAAAGTTACCTTGAGTACGCAGCCCACACATGTTAAAGAAGCGGTGATCGCATTGCTGCTGCGGATACGTGGGAATGGATTTCCGCCTAGCAGATGAAATCTTGGCAGGTGACGATCCAAGCACGGGAGACGAGATACGATGAATGCTGAACTGCCACCGATGGCGCGGGCCGCCTTGCAACGTGGCCACAAGATCGAGGCGATCAAGATCGTGCGTGAGCAACTCGGCGTCGATTTGAAGCAAGCTAAGGAGATCGTCGAAGCTTCACCGGGCGACGGCTCACCGGGGAGTCAAAGACCGCACAGCAGACAACACCAGGAAGGGCTGCCCAGCGCGGCTGCCGATGCTTTGGCGCGCGGCAACAAGATCGAAGCCATCCGCATCGTGCGCGAAGCGCTGGGCATCGGACTGAAGGAAGCCAAGGAATATGTCGAACAGCACGGCTCCAACGCCCAGAATGCTACCAGTATGGTTGCGCTGGTACGCCGCAGGGATAGCAGCGGTGGTTGGCGATGGCTGATGCTGCTGTTGGTTATCGCTTTGGCAGCCGTCTATTGGTTCAAGCTCGGTTGAGTCCCGTCTGTTCGCCGCGCGTGCGGGCGCATTCGCGCTGCACGGTTTCGCGCAAGATCGCCGCTAAGCGGCGCACACCCGGACCGGCAAAGTCCGGATCGGTGAGGACCAGATAGAGTTCCACGTACCGCTCGCCGCCCTCCTTGAGCGGCAGGGCCTTCAGCCGGCCATCGGACAATTCGGCGGCGATGGCCTCGCGCGGAAACCAGGAGAAGCCGTAGCCGGCGCAGACCGCGGCGATCGAGGTGGCCATCTGGCTCACCGTCCAGCGCTGTTCAACGTCTAACGACAGGGTGCGCCGGTCGCGTTGACGGCTGCTGTCGCGCACGATCAGATGACGGTGGCTGCGCAAATCGCGAAAGCGGAGCGGGCGCTCCATTCGATGCAGGGCGTGGTCGGGATGCGCCACCGCCAGCAGGGGCATGCGGATCAGCGAATCGCCGGCGAAGCCCGGCGGAATGCGCGCAGTGACCGCGAGGTTTGCACGGCCTTCGAGCAACGCCTCCGGCGTACCGCCGATCACCGATTCGATCAGTTCGATGCGCGTGTGCGGACTTTCCCGCCCAAATTCCGCCAGACTGGCGAGCACGATGGCGGTGGGAAACAGCATTTCCACCGCTAACCCGATTTCCGCCTCCCAGCCGGCCGAGGCTTTGTAGGCCGCCTGCTCCAGTTCGGCGGCCTCCGCCAGCAGGGCCAGGGCGCGCCGGTAGAGCATCTGCCCGGTCGTGGTCAGCACCGCCTTGCGACCCTGGATTTCGAAGGCGCGCACGTCCAACTGGGTTTCGATCTTCTGAATAGCGTAGGTCAGCGCCGATTGGCTCTTGTGCAGGGCTTCAGCCGCCTGGGCGTAGCCGCCAGCCTCGACCACGCCCACTAAGGCGCGCCATTGTTCGAGGCTGATTGAAGGGGTGTTTCGGGCCATGATCGAATGGTTCGATAGATATGAGCGAATTATTGTTCTTTTTTATTCGATGAGTAAATCGTTTAATGCAGCGGTACCCCACACGGAGGCAATCATGAAAACACTGCTGCAACTGAACACCAGTCTTTTTTCTGGCCAAGGCCAGTCCACCCAACTAGCCAACCAATTTGTCGCCCGGTGGCGCGACAAGAACCTGGACGGCCGCGTCATCACACGCGATCTAGCCGCCGATCCGGCGCCACATCTGGACGGCGCGCGCTTTCAGTCCTTCCTCACTGCGCCTGAGTCGCGCACCGAAGCGCAGAATGTTGTAGTCGCCTACTCCGACGCTTTGATTGAGGAGTTGCGTGCGGCCGACATCGTGGTGCTGGGCCTGCCGATGTACAATTTCGGCATTCCTTCGACGCTCAAAGCCTACTTCGATCATGTAGCGCGCGTCGGCGTTACCTTCAAGTACACCGAGAAGGGTCCAGTCGGTCTGTTGGGCGACAAGACCGTGGTGGTCTATGCCGCACGCGGTGGCCGCTACGCCGGGACGCCGCTGGACACCCAGACCGACTACGTGCGGAATTTCCTGCGCTTTATCGGTATCGACGACGTGCGCTTTGTCTATGCCGAGGGGCTGGCCTTGGGTGAGGACAGCAAGATGGCTGCTTTGGCCCAAGCGCGCAGCGATACCGAAATGCTGGTCGCCTGAG
>JAGRHM010000810.1 GCA_020445005.1 Candidatus Competibacteraceae bacterium
CGGGCGTTAATGGCAACACGACTTGCTGGCCCTGCTGTTGCAAGGGTTGGGCAACCTCGTTGATCCGCACCCCGGTCAAAGTCGCGCCGGGCGGCAGGGTCAATGGATGATCCACGCCGCGACTGGCGCGAATGTTCAAATCCAGCGTAGCCTCGCTTAGCCGTTGACCGGGGCTGATCCCCAGATGACTGCGGTCAATGGTCACGGTTGCGCCCGGCGCGCCCTCGGGGCGCATGATGTTCAGCATCACCTGTTCACCCGGCCAAGGCCGCCATTCCGGCGACCATTGACCTTCAGCATCCACGCGCTGCACCAAGGGAATGCCGGCGCTTTGCACATGCCAGAGCGGATTGGCCTGCAAACGCCAGATTTCCACAAAGTTCTCGCTCTCCGCCGCCTGGAGAAGCAACTCATCGGCACGGCTCAGGGTTGCGGACCAAGCCGTCTCGGCGCGCTCTGGCGGCAGATTGACCCATACCCGTCCTTCGCGCACCTCAATGTCGGGCGTGGTAATCCGTTCGCCAGGCAACAGGGGAATTTCCGCCACCGCCGCTGAATCCGCCTGACTCAGCCGTCGCACCCGGGTGTTCACCCGCCAGTCCACATCCAGAAAAATATCGCGTTCGACCTGTACAAACGGCGGCATGACCCCGGACTGCAAAGGGGTTGCGGCGTCGGCGCGCTGGCGGGTGAATTGCAACTGCCGGTCAGCGCGACCTTCGACATAACCTTCCACCCGCCAACCATCGACATTGAGTTCCACGCGGCCCGGCGCCATCGGCAACGGCAACTGTAAAGTAGTGACTTCGGCGGGCACGGCGGCCAGAATGATTACTTCGTGCAACCCTGGGGTTAACCGCAGCCAAAGCAATTGCGTGGGATCGCGAAACAGGACGGCAGGCTGACCGTCCAGGGCAATGGAGCGAAGGATCAATCCTTCATGCGGCACAGGCAGTGGCGTCGCCGTTTCGGTCTGGGCTTGCAAGGACAGTTGCAGGCGAAGGTCGCCATTCCGCAGATTTAGCGCCAGCGCCGCCAAATCCCCACAGCGCTGGCAATCCGGGGGTTGCGTCAGATGGTCGCGCAGCTCCTGGAGCAACTCCGGGGAGGGAAACTGCGCTTGGGCCGGGGCTGGAGCAAAGCACAACCCTCCGCCTATGAATAACGCCAGAAATACAGCAACCGCCCCGTTACCTTCTTGCCGGGAGGCGTCAGCATCGGAAGGCGACGCAACCTCTTCCTCTTCTGCCGGAGGCGCATTGGAGCGCGCTGTCGCCTCAGAAGGCGGAGACCGCCGCCGGGTCATGAAAACCCGCGCCGCCATGGCCAGCATGAGCAACAATCCACCCAGCATCAGGGCGCGCGTACCCCAGGGCGGCAACAGCCACAAACGCAGCCGCTCATCCACCGCCACCGGCCCGCTCCAGCGCAAGGTCGCGCGCTGCCAGTTCCAGACGGGTACGCCAGGGCCGGTTTGCACCTTGATATTCGCGGCGTATTGCTGCTGAAGTCGTTGCGGCAACTTGTTTTGCAACTGCTGGCCCTTGACCAGAGATTGGGCGCGATCATAGATGTTTGGCGCCTCTTCCAAGGCAGGCGACATCGGCGCAGCGGCCGGAGGCGGCGCATTAGCCCCAATCGGACTGAACCCCAACCCGCCAAAGGTAAAAGGCTCCAACTGCGGATACAGCGCGCTGCGCGCCTGCTGGACCGCGAACAATCCTCCGATGATCAGCAACCCCAGTAACGCCAGTCGCCGATAGAACTCCACCAAACCCCGAAACCAGCCCGACGGCAACACTCGCAGGAGCGCAATCGCCGCCAGAATATGGAGCCAGACATACAACGGCGCATTGGGTTCGTGATAAATCAGGGTCATCCCGGCCAGCGCGATCAGGCCCCAGCCCATGTTCCACAGCTTCATAAAGACCAGCGCAATCACCAGCACCAAAAATAGATCCAGTAGATTCCAGGAATACAGCCAGGCGTTGTCGATGCGATCCGGTCCCTCCGCCGCCAGCAATCGCCAACCGGGGGGCAAATTCAGGGTCGCGTCAATGCGCTGCGGCGCAATGCGCCAGCCCACCGCCGGCAAATCCTCAATACGCTCCGGCTCCAGCCGACTGTCGGCGGTCAATTGCAGATC
>JAGRHM010000811.1 GCA_020445005.1 Candidatus Competibacteraceae bacterium
GACAGCGGCGCCATGCCCAGATTGAACCAGGCATAGCCCTGTTCGCGACCCCACAGCATGATTTTGAGCAGCAGATAGTCCATCAGACCCTGGGCATGGTCCGGTGCATAGCGCATCAGATCGACTGATAACTCTTCGCCAGCGCCTTGCCAGAGATTGGCAAAAGCCACGACACGATCCCCCTGCCGGACCACCGCAACCGAGCCAGCGCGTAGATAATCCTCATCGAAGTAGCCCAGCGAAAAACATTTTTCGCGCCCGGCTTTCCCACCTAGCCAGGCGTCGGAAACGCTTTTCAACTGCGGCAATAACGGAGTGACGGCCTCGGCGTCCACGATCATGAAATGATAGCCTTCCCGTTCCAAGCGGTTGACGCTGTTACGCATGGTTTTACGAGCCTTGCCGTCCAGCGAGAATGTGGTCAGGGCAACCCGCGCTTCCTCACCGAACTTTAGTAAAGTTAGACCCAGTTCCACATAAAGACCCAGATGACCAGGGTGAACCTGATAGAAAACCGGCCAGCCGTTGTGGCGCTCGCACAGTTCGCGAAATTGCCAGGCCAGTTCTTGACGGTCTTCTTCCCGGCGAGCGATCGGATCGCCCATAGCTGCCCAAGTGCGGCCTTGCACGGCATACATCAGAAAGGCGCTACGCTCCGCGTTGAACAATAACGCCTTTTCACCCAGCAACGCGAGGTGGGCGTAAGTGCGCGGGAAGGCGGCGGCGACGGCTTGCGCGTGTCGCAATTCCTCCGGTCCTGGCAGGGTCGGCTCGAACACCGCCGGTTGCAGCAATTTGGCAATGCCAAAGAACAGCGCCGCGCCGATCGCGCCGACCATCGCGCGTAGAAAGCGCGGCGCTTCACCTTGACCACTGAAACTGAAATCCCACCATAACTCAGCGGAATATTCGACATGCTTGTAAGAGAAAAAGCCCAACCAAAGCGAGCACAGCAGCACAACGGCAATTGCCGCGAGCCAACCGGGCGTGAACCGTTCGCTGAACAGCGAGGCTCGCCGGTAGAACTGTCGCCGGGAGGGTAGCAGTCCGGCCAATAAAACGGTCAGGATCAGCGCTTCTTCGTAATCCGCGCCTTTCAGCAAAGAGGCGGCGATCCCCGCCCCCAGAAACGCTACGGCCAGCAGCCAGGCGGCATCGAGCCGACGTTGTAGACCGCGCGCCAGCACTAGCAGACCTACACCGACCAGGCTGCTGATAAAGTGGGAAATTTCCAGCACCGACAGTGGAATCAGATCTTTCAGCCACTTGAGCCGGATTTCGAGCGCCGGCGTCGCCACGGAAAAGAGCAGCACCGCGCCGCTGATCAGGGTCATCAAGGCAAAAATGTGAGGCAACAGCACGGGAACCCAGGGACCGATCTTGTGGGGCAGCCACAGAATCCGTTCCTTTTGATGGCGCAGTTCGTAGAGACCCAGGGCAATGGCCGCCAACGCCAGCGGCAGCAGGTAATAGATCAGGCGATAGACCAGCAGTGCGCCCAGCAGATCGGCGCTGGGCGCTTCGTCCTGGAGCATGAGCAGCACCAGCGACTCGAAAACGCCCAGACCACCGGGGATGTGACTGAGCAAGCCGGCGATTTGCGCGACCAGGAATACGCCGAGGATGTGGTGAAAGCCGAGCGTGGCCGTGGGGGGCAGCAGCGTATAGAGAACCGCACTGGCCATGACCCAGTCGAGAGCGCCGACTGCAATTTGCGGCAAGGCCAGATGTGGCCGGACTATCGGCAATTCCCAGGGTCCCACGGGCAGCGGCTGGCGACGGAGAGCGCCTAGCAAAACATAAACCGTAGGCAAAACCAGCATCGACCCTCCCAATAGCCGGCTGTCCAGAGTCAACCAGGGGAGCCTGTTTAAGTCGAGCGGATCGAGCAGCAATACGCCGCCACCCACGGTCAGAATACCCAGCCACAGCGTCAGGGTGGTGAACAACACGATGCGGGCGATATCCACCGTGGTCAGTCCCCAACTGGAGTACAGCCGGTAGCGCAGGGAGCTGGAAGTGAGCACCGACAGACCAACGGAGTTGCTGAAGGCGTAGCTGAGCAGCGCGGCGAAACCGACCTTGGGCCAGGGTAGCGGTCGGCGAATGTAGCGGAGCGCCAACCAGTCATAGCCTGTCGTGATCAAATAGCTGAGTGCGGTGACTACCAATGCTGCAAGAAGTTGGATGACCGGCAATTGTCGCAGATACGCGGTCACGTCCCGATAGCGGTTTTCAGCCAGCGCTTCGCGCAACACCCACAAGGCGGCGGCGAACAGCAGCAGACCGATGCAAGGACCGGCGTAACGGGTAAACTGAGTTTTCATGACAAGGCCATAATGAATTCCCGTGGATTCGGGACGCGGAACCTCTGGATAAGACTCCTAGCGCATTGGGCGCGATACTCCCTCATGCAGCCGTTGGATCGAACCCCGATCAGTTTATTTATCGCATTATATCAATGGTTGAAACGCTTGGATGGGGGTAAAATTGAATGCCGTTAAAAAACCGGCTCCTGATTTTTAACCGCTATTACGCAGCGAGGGTTTATACGTGGGCGTTCTCATACTCGGATTAGTTCTCTTCCTGGCCGTGCATTCCATCTCGATCGTCAACGAACCCTGGCGGGATCGCCTGGCGGCTAAAATGGGTGAGCGCTCGTGGCAAGGTCTGTACTCGCTGGCGTCGTTGGTCGGATTTGGGCTCATCGTCTGGGGTTATGGACTCGCTCGCTACGATCCCGTACCACTCTACCTGCCGCCGGTGTGGTTGCGCCATATCGCGCTATTGCTG
>JAGRHM010000812.1 GCA_020445005.1 Candidatus Competibacteraceae bacterium
TCCAGATAGGCGCCTTCTTCCCGCAAGGCGCGCAGCTCATTCAAGGTTTCGTCGCGTTCTCCCTGCAGTTCCTGTTGCCGTACTTCATAGTCACCGGCCGCCAGTCCATGCACGCCGCCGAAGAAGCCACCGGTGCGCGGATCATTCGTTGGGTCGGTCGCACAAGCATTCAGGATGAGTAGGCTCAAAATAATGCTGGAAATACTCAATATCTTCATTGGGATCAACCTCCCGCTCCCGGTTTCTCCTTGAGAAAGGCGAAGGTATCCAGGAGTGTGCTAGATCAGTTCAGATAGACAGGTCGTCATAAACTTGTTGCAGGCTGGCGACATTCTGGCTGGATTGCTCCTCGGTCTGGCGGAGTTGCACAAGATTGGTTTCGAGTTGCCGGGTGTATTGATCCTCGGTTCCGCGCTTCTGTCGCGATTCCTGGTAAACCTGTTGGGTATCCGCCAACTGTTTTTCAGTAAGCGACTGGACCTTTTTCGCCTTGGCGAGTTGTTGTTCCAGGCTGGCTTTTTGCCGGCTCAGCGCATCGCGGGAAACCTGGCCCGCCCGATACTCCCGCGCCAATCGGCGCGACTCGCGATCCAACCTGGCGATTTCCTGGTAGAGCTGGCGGTTCTGTGCGTCAGCTTCCGCAATGAAATCCTCATTACGTTGAATCTCTGCAATCAGGAAATCTTCCTCCGTAGCGTACTGAGCCTTGCGCTCTGCAATGGAACTGCCGATGCCCGCGCCAATGATCCCGCCGGCTGCAGCTCCGATCAGGGCGCTTCTTCTATTGTCGCCAATCGCCGCGCCGAGCAATCCGCCTACAACAGCGCCGACCATGGCTCCTTCGGCAACGGTTTGCTGCTGATCATTCATCGTTCCGTCGGGGTTGGTAGCGCAAGCCGATAATAGGGCAGTGATGATAAGGGTAACAATGGTCAGTTTTTTGAGGTCAGGAATGAGCATGATAGATATCTCATTAAGAAACAATTAATTCCGTTGAATCAACGCTTATCATAGCGTCTTGATGAAAGTCGCTCATCAATCATCAAGCCAACCTGGATTCTGCTGCGCTCCATCCAGGCGCCAATTTCGCCATCCGGTTCTGAATCAGAAAAACTTATAGCGTCTATATTTGACGTCCCGATCGATGAGGAGGTTCACCAGGAAAGGAAACGCGCCGGATCTGGATAATGAGCTGGGAATGGTATTGTTCGGGCAGATGCGAAGTGAGATCGGATGGATAAAAAACGCGTCAAACCGGTTTTCCTGGGGCAAACGCCCCAGGTTAGCAACTTATCACGCTACTGAACTGATTGTGAGCGGCGGTTTATTCCTGAACGGTCACCAATCCTTTGGGCTGACTGGCGTAGTACGCGGCCAGATCAGCGATGTCCTGTTTTGACAGCGGCTTGGCCATGTTGCTCATAATGGCGTTCTTGCGCTTTCCCGATTGGTAATTCTGGAGAACGGTGCGCAGATAGTCCTCGTGCTGGCCGGCCAGTCGTGGGTAAATGGGGACACTACCGTTGCCATCCGCGCCATGACAGGCGACACAGACGGCGTTCTTGGTCTTGCCCGCCGCGACATTGCCTTGCACGGGATAGGGCGCTGCCGCCGACTCGAAACTGGCCAGGTAAGCGGCGATGTCCTGCATATCCTGCGCACTCAACTGGAAAGCGTTGGCATGCATGGTCGGGTGTTCGCGCTCGCCCGCCTGGTAGGCTTTGAGCGCAGCCACAATGTACTCCGCCTTCTGACCGCCCAACCGGGGCACATGATAGGTTGGGTACGCATTGGTATAGCCTGGAATGGCATGGCAACCGGCGCAGG
>JAGRHM010000813.1 GCA_020445005.1 Candidatus Competibacteraceae bacterium
AGGTCTTATGCCATCGGCCATGATGGACTTAATGTTTTGTTTTAAATAATTTTATTTTTGATTGCCTGATCTGGAGGCGTTTTCATCCGGTTCAGTATGGCCGGATCAAGAAACCAGAATGGGCGGAACGGTGTTTAGCTGTAGCCCCCGTTACCTGAACAAACGGCTGGGCAACTCAAGTGTTGAGTCCGCTTCCTCCAACTACAATCAATCGATGGAAGTTCCGATCCGCACCGGCGTATCGACGTTGGCAAGCTTCCTGTTCGCAAATCCCGATATGAAGGAGTACAAAACAATGACCCTGAAACCCATCATGATCGCCACCAGCCTGAGCTTGCTCGTGTCCAGCGCTGCTTGGGCGGCGGATGTGAAGGACATGGCGACCGATGCCGCCAAGGATCAAGCGGGCAAGATGGCCCAGGAACAGGCCACCGATAGGGTGAAGGATAAAGCTGGAGCGATGATGCCCAAGCCCGATGCTGCATCGGCCATGAAGGTCGCGCCGGGCGGCGCATCTGGCACCATGGAAGGCGCGGCGGGCGCGGCGGCCCTGCAAAAAGCAGGCGGCGGCGATATGACCGACATGGCCAAGGATCAGGCCATGGACATGGGCAAAGACCAGGCGACGGAAGCCGCCAAGAAAATGGTCAAGTAAACCCTCGCTTCCGGCGCGGCCCGGCCGTGTCCGGATGAACCACCCGGAGCAGGCTCATGCCATTGAGGATCGCGCCCTGGCGGCGACTGCCCGTGCTGCTTTCGCTCCCTCTAGCGGCGGAAACCACCGAGAACCTCTGCCAGGATCCGACGGCCAACCGGGAATGGGCCAAGCGGCTGGCGGCCCATCCCGCAATTGACCAATCGTTTCGTGTGGGCGCCATTCGGTCGGCGCGTCAATGATCTCATGCTGGATTTAACTAGATGCCTGGATGCCTGGATGCCCCTGATCATGACTGAAATGGCGGTGTTCCGTACAGGAGTGAACGCTAATTTTTACCTTTTCGAAGCGTTGGGCAAAAATAGTCTACTGACCACACGTTGTCACGGCCACCGCGATGAACCTGATCCGGGTCAGTGACGGGTGAGCAGGAACCCCCACAGCTCCAACCCGTTGTGCATGGGTTGCCGCCCTTCAAGCGGCAGCGTGAAACCGGCTGAGAGCATTTTCGCCACGAATTTCAATGGGCGGTCCGATCAGAAACATCGGCCCTGGAACCGCCAGGAGGATGGCTATTGAGCGGGCCTCGACCGGACAGGAGGGGTTCCAGGGGTTCAAAAGCGGATAAACTGACCCCGTCGCCGGATCTAACGAACCGAGTTTCCTGCCATGCTTGTTTTACACGCCACCTTTCATCAGGATTGCCTGCACCTGTGGGGCGAATCGTCGCCCGAAGCGGCGCAGACCGATTCGCCGCCCGCACGCCTAAGCGCCTATCCCTATCGCACCGCGATTTCCGTGTTGCGCGACCGTCTCGCGTTGGCCGGTTTATCATTATCGACGAGCGGACCGACCCCCTGCGAATCCACAATTTGGCTGCCGACGCAAGGCGATGCGCCGCTGCCGTCCTCGCCCCTGGTGGCAGAGCCGCCCCCATCCCGTAAATCGCCCACCCTGGCGCCCTGGACCATTCCGACTCTGGCCTTGACGCCTGCCGATGCCGTCCAACTGCTGACGACTGTTCGGGCGCGCCCCGCCATTGCACCCGGCGTGGGCATAGGGGATGCGCTGCGCTACTGGAGTGAAGCCCTGCAATTTGCCGGCGCCCTGGTCGATCGCCAGCAGGTGCTGCCGGATCTGGCGGAACCGCAACGGGACGTCTATCGGGCGTGTTGGACGCCACTCTTTCTCG
>JAGRHM010000814.1 GCA_020445005.1 Candidatus Competibacteraceae bacterium
GTTGCGCAATGTCGGCCAGGATCGGCGGGTAATGTTCGGGAATCTGCATGATGACCTCGACGCGATAGGGAGCGGGAACACGGTCATTTTATCCGACCTGGGCACGGCATTCTGCTTGCCTGATCAGGGGCTTAGTGTTGTCGCTGTTTATCCGGGTTCTTCCCTGTTCTTCCGGGTTAAACGCCAGTGATGTTATCGGGAGCGGGGGAAAATGCGCCTTTCTGCAAAAAAGTTTTCAGGGTCGGGCGTCCCTGCCCCAGTTGCACACGCGACTTTGAGCGGGCGAGGCGCGTGAATGGTCAACGCCGTTGCGTTTCTCAAGGATCGAGCGTATTCAGAGGGCAGAGGCGGCCTCGTTTCGGACGTTTATGCTTGGGGGCGTGGGCGCAAGGTCGCCAGTTCCTCAATCATCACGTCCAGACCGGCCTGCGCCTCGCCCTGTTTGTTCAGCCACGCGGTCAACTTGGCGCGGCCACTGATCGAAATGGCCTGACCGGCTTTCAACGTCGCCAGTCGCTCGCCAGTTTCCTGGAATCCAATCAGCGAGACCCACACGATGCCGTTCTCGCTGGCGTCGGCCTTCAGCTTGCCGGTCGTGAAGGGCTTGCCGTTTTGACTGGTTCGAGCTTGCGGGTCGCCGTGGAGGGTTCCGCTGACCAGGGCGCGGATCATGGCGCTTCTCCTGTGGCATACCAAAATCCGGCTTTTGCTTCGATCAGTCCTTGAAGCATCGCCGCGTCTTTCACCTCTTCCCAGCGGGCTTTATCCCAACCAAACGCTTCCATCAGCGCCGCCCGGTCACGGCCTCGATAACCGTTTTTCAGGCCGCGAACCAGGGCGTCAACGTCGTTTTTCGACGCTGCGAGATTTTTCGACCTTGGGGGAACAGACTCCCCTGACTCCCCTGCGAAATTTTTGGAGCTTGAGTCAGTAGACTGCACAGACTGCAAAAAGCCAGTTTGTTTTTTCGACACTGCGAAATTTTCGGACCTTGGAGTGACATCTCTACCATCCCTACCATCCCTACCTTGATGGCGGTCATAGATCGGTAGAGATGGTAGAGATGGTAGGGATGGTAGGGATGTTTCAGGTAGGCTGTAATTTTTCGCATCGTCAAAAAACGGTACAAACCGCCTCTGGTCAACAATCGCTACACGCCACAAATTCCCCTTTGTATTGCCTCCGGCGATTTCAAACCGTGCGCCTATTTCCACGCGCCTTTGATTTTTCCGCAAAAAATAGCCGATGGCGTTTCCATTCACTTTCCCGCTACGATCCTGGAAATGATCGTTCAGCACCTCCCACAGATCGGGATAGCAGCGTTCTTCATCGCCTTGGTCATTGATGCGCGTCTCATTCGCCTTGGCGACGGCCTCTTTGCTGGTGGCTCCCGCACTCTTGAACGTCGCATACCACGCGGTCATCAGCGCCCGCAGTTTCAGCCGATCGGGGTCGGCGTTCTCAAATTCCGCACGTCCGACATTGGGATCGGCTTCACCCAGCCAAATCAGCGCGGCGCGCACGGTGTTGGACCAGTCCTCAAAGCCGCCCAAGGCTTTCATGGGTTGCTTGGGTTTGCCTGCGGCCAGGTAGGCGCGCAGGATCGTCAAGCCGGCGGTCACCAGTTGCGGGCGATGTCGGGGAATCCAGTCGTACAGATCACGCTTGAATTCCCGCTCTTCCGGGTGTTCGCACTGGGCATCCAACCGACAGGGAATGCAGCGCCGGGTGATATCGCCGATCACTTGCAGGTTATTGCCCGTCGCCAGCCAGGTGCAGCAGGTCGATACGCTGATCGTCCGGCTGTACTGTAACAAGCGGTCACTGTAGGAGGTTTGCGAGAGTGCGCTGCACAGCGCCGCCCCTTGCAACGGTTCCTCCAGGTTGTCGAGATTGACCACGGCCGCACCTTGCAACAGTACGGACAAGACGCGCTTGCGCATCTCTTCCGGGTCACGGGTGAAGCTCATGACTTTGGCGGTGTTGCCGGTCGCCACCAGTGCAACCACATCGGCCAGCAAGCTCTTACCGCTGCCGGGGTGCGGGGCATCGAAGGTATGCATCGGGGCCGTGCGCAACGCGGGCCGAATCAAGGCGGTGAGCAGGGCGGACAACGCAGCGGCGCGGTCACTGGGTTCTGCAAAGGGAAAGCCCGCAAGCACTTCTTGCCCGATGAAGGTCAGCGCCGCCTCGGCCTGGGCACGGGTTGGGTGTTCGGGAATCGGGGGGAAGACCACGCCTTGCGCCTCGAACAGCAATCCGGTGGCTGGGTCATAGCCGGGTTGATCCAGCAGTGAACCGTCGGGCCGCAAGGTGGGCGCGTTGACCACGCCACTGAGTGCCGGAAATAGCCATTCACCCACACGCGCCAGGAGAGCGGTAGCGGCGGCGCGCGGCGCATGGCAGCGGGCATAGTCGTTTTTCCGATCCGACCAGCGCTCAAAGTGAATCAGCCGGTTGATTCGATCCAACAGATGCTCCGTATCCAGAAGTTAGGATACTGGTCACCTGCTGTGGGCGCTCCTTGCCGCCACGCACCACGCAATCAGGAACGCACACCACGCGGCAAAG
>JAGRHM010000815.1 GCA_020445005.1 Candidatus Competibacteraceae bacterium
CGCCACCCTGACCCACGAGGTGGCCGACTGGGAACAGGCGCGCAATGCTTGCCCCCACCCGGTCAACTGGCGCTTCACTACCCCCGATGCCCGTATCAAGTTAAAACGCCTCTACCCGTCAATTCAGAGCGGGTGAAGCACTAGGCCCAGCCAGGCCGCTAAACCCCGCCCGTTCTTAAAGAGTCGGGGATCCTCGCCAACGGCCGCTACCAACGCAGTCGCGCCTTTGGCGCCCAGACCGGGGATCGTCATCAACGCTTGCGCCTGTGGATGGCTTTCCGCCAAGGTCTCAATCTGGGCGTCATAATGCGTAACCCGCTCATCCAGGTGACGGAGTTCGTCGGCCAACCCCCGCAGCTCGGTTCGGAAGCGCTCGCTCAACCCGTTGTTGGCATCTTCGAGAATCTCCGGCAGGCGCTGGCTCACCGCCGCACGCCCCTGCGGAATTTCGATGCCGTACTCCAACAAAAAAACCGCGAATCTAATTGACCTGGGCCGTACGCCGTTCCACCATCAAACTGCGCATCCGATGGATCGCCTGAATCTCTTGCTGCTCCACGCTTTTGATCGCCACGAACCGCCTCGTAGGCCGCTGCGCCGCCTCGCAGATCGCCTCGGCATCGATCGCGTCGTTCTTGTTGGACTTCACAAAGGGCTTCACGAACTGGGGCGCGATCAGTCGCACCTCATGACCGTCCTCCCGGAACTGCCGCGCCCAATAGTGCGCACTGCTACCGGCTTCCATGGCCACCGTGCACGCCGGCAGATTCGCCATGAATTCACTCAGACGCGTCCGGTTGAACGGTCTGCTGATCACCCGTTGAGCGTTCTTGCCCACGCCGTAAACGTGAAAACTCCGCTTGGCCAAGTCAATTCCAACGACCTTAATGACGCGCTCATTGGTATACTCTTTCATGGGTTCGCTCCGTTATCTCGGTTGATGTGATGTGGGTCAACATCCACCATTTTGCCCGCTTTGGGTTCGTTGGAGGAGCGGGGCAGACCATTCCATTAGTCTCAATTGCTCAGCTCACTGATAATGCTTTGCAGGATTTCCCGCGCTGACGCCGACAAACCCAGAAACTCAAGCCCTGCTTTATAGCGATCCGTATTCTCATCCTGATCGCTCCAGACAACCCTTGCCTCAAATTCCAGACTCACTTGTCGGCCGCTTTCCAGCGCGGCGTCCAGCCGCAATGACATAATTTGACCTATAGGGAGGATTTCGTCGCTGAGCAGTTTCAGGCCGCCCAAGCTGATGTCGATCACATCGCCAAGCAAACTTTCTTCTTCATAGACGCATAGGTAAAAATCAGCAATATACCGCTCGTACTGACGCCGATTTTCTGCAGTCCAGTCATTCTCGATAGCCCATTCCTGCTCATTTTCTTGCTCTGTCATGGCTTAAATCTCTTGGCAACTTCTATCCCGATGCGGAGCGCTTGGCGCAATCGCATAGCCTTTGTATTATTGATTAAATCCAAGCGTTTTTGGATTCCCCTTCTATCACGCATTAGTTTTTGAAGACCCCTTAATTCCGCATCAAAGCCTCGATCTCATCAATCTCTTTCGGCGCGGCGGCGGTCAATACTTCAGGTTCTCCCTCCGTCACCAGCACGTCATCCTCGATGCGCACGCCAATACGCTGCCAGCGCTCGTCGACCTCGGTTTCCAGATGAACGCCGAGTCGCGCCCAGCGTTCATCCGCAATCTGGCTGCCGGCGGGAATGTACAGCCCCGGTTCAATCGTAGTGACCATGCCTGGTTCGAAAACCTGCCAGTCCTCGCCGGTTTTATATCCGCCGACATCATGCACGTCCATGCCCAGCCAATGACCGGTGCGATGCATGTAGAACTGTTTGTATTTTTCCACCTTGATCGCTTCCTCAACATCGCCCAGCAATAACCCCAGCGCGATCAATCCCTCGGTTAGAACCCGGACCGCCGCACCATGTGGTTCGTTGAAATGGCAGCCGGGCCGGACCTTGTCGATAGCGGCTTTCTGCGCCGCCAGCACCAGCTCGTAAATCGCCCGTTGCTCCCCGGAAAAGCGTCCATTAATAGGGAAGGTGCGCGTAATGTCGGACGCATAGCCGTCCAGTTCCGCGCCGGCATCGATCAATAGCACATCGCCATCCCGCAATTCTGCATTATTCTCAGTGTAATGCAGGATACAACTGTTATCGCCGCCGGCAACGATGGGGGGATAGGACCAACCGGCTCCATTACGCAGGAAGGTGTGGAAAAATTCCGCCTCGATTTCATGCTCCATCATGCCAGGCTGACAGATCTGCATCGCCTGGCAATGCGCGTCGCAGGCGATCCGCGCTGATTCGCGCATCACCGCGA
>JAGRHM010000816.1 GCA_020445005.1 Candidatus Competibacteraceae bacterium
CATAAACCAGCAACGGCACCGCAAAGATGGAACCGCCGCCGCCGGTTAAACCCAGTGAAAAACCAGTCAGCACCCCAAAGAGCAGACTTAGGAGCATGTCGTCATCCCTTGCGCCCGAAATAGGCCCGGAACAAATCAAATTCGACATCACAGCCCGCCTCGGCGAACCCCGCATCGCGAATTGCGGTGATAATGGTTTCGGGAGGAACGCAGTTCTCGATGGTGTCCCAGTAGTAACGCATCAGCGTTTGCATGTCCCGGTTGCCGGTAGTCAGCCGGCTGAGCAGCGGAATGACCCGACCCAGGTAGAATTTGAGTATGGCGCGCTTGAACGGTTGAGTGGGCCGGGTAATTTCCAGAATCAGCAGCACGCCGCCTGGGCGCAGCACCCGGTGAAATTCGCGGAACGTGACGTTGAGATCGGCAACATGGCGTAAGGCGTAACCCATGCTGACGAAGTCAAAGCTTTCATCGGCCACCGGCAACTGTTCCATGAGTCCCTGGATGAGTGGCGAATTTAGCAAGCGGCGGACTTCGGCCAGCATCCCTGCGCTGACATCCAGGCCGACCACCGCTTGTGAATCGCCAGTGATCGCCAATGCCTGCCGGGCGACCAGCCCGGTGCCGATAGCGACATCCAGCACCGTCATGCCCGGTTTTAAACCCGCGCGGGTCAGCGCCCGCCGGCGATACCAACTGCCGGACCCAAACGACAGTAATTGATTAACCCGGTCATAATAGCCGGCGGTGCGATCGAACATGCCACGCACGAAGGCCGGACGCTGGGCCAGATCAGGATAGTAGTCCGGTAAGGCCGGATGCGGTTCAAGCCGTTGTTCAGATTTCACGAAAATTTCCTGATGAAAGGTTACTGGGCGACGCCTACCGCCATGCCCTCGATCTCGATTAACAATTCCCGCCGGCAAATATCGGCGCGCAGGAACAACATGGGCGTGTTTGCTCCGAACGTCTGGACCATGCGATGGCGAAGAGACACGGGATCGACTTCTGACCGGCAATAGATTTTCAATAATTCCAGTTGCAAGGGAACCGAGATCGAACGTCCGGCGTGGGTCAACAGGGTTTCGAGGTTTAACAACGTTTCATCGAGTTGCGCCATCAGGTCCGTATGCTGACTATAGTGACCGACAATGCTAGCGGTGCCGGAAATGTAAAGATGATAGCCCTGCTCACCCCACGCTTTCAGCACTGCGCGCGAGAAGGAGGGACTGCGCCGGCCATATTGCGGTGGGTAATGAAAAGCGCTGACTTGTCGCGGATTCTCGACCTGCCGTCCTGGTTCCCGAGCAGCCAACGCATACAAATGCAAACTCCCGACGTCGCAACCGGGATCAGGAGCGGCGCTTCCAAGCGCGCAAGCGGCCGGTAGGTGGGTCTCGCACTCCGCCAGCTCCGCCATCAACGCCTGATGCCGACCGGCGCAAAAGCTGCGATAGCGCTCCACACTGGAACGCTCCTGGTTAATGTTCGGAAAATAGTTCCAAATGCGCAGGAAATGGGGATAACCGCGCGTCCGGGCTGCAGCGAACAGGCGTCGGTAAGCCACGGCAGTCAGCGGTTGCAAGGCGTCCTCGGCGTACTCGTCCAGTCGTATTTGCAGGAACAGGACGTCGCCATTTTCAGCATAACCAACGCCATGACATACCCCGATATGCACGGGCCGTGGGCTGATCCAGAATTCAGCAGTTGCCGCTCTCTCCAGCGATGGCAGCGCCACTTCGCAGAGCCGGGGATCGCGCATGATAGCGTCTGTCTCCTGAAACCGGACCACGGCCAGTGAATGATCATCTTCCAGCCATTCATGAACTTGCGCATCCTGGCCATAGAGCG
>JAGRHM010000817.1 GCA_020445005.1 Candidatus Competibacteraceae bacterium
GTTGTATGTGCTGGGAAAAATGTACCAGAATGGCGAGGGCGTCGCTCGGGATTATGCCCAGGCGGAAAACTTCTACCGGCGTTCCGCCGCCCTGGGCTACCCAGAAGCGCAATCGGCTTTGGCGAAGATGAGCGTACCGGGCCGCAGCTTCCAACCCGATCGTCTGTTTAACCAAGAGGGCAAGAAATACTGAAGATCAACGCTGCCTGTACGAACCCCCGGCTCCTTCCGAAGGCGATGGCTGGCCTTCTTACGCGACGATCTTAAGGCTTAATCTCGATGGACGTTCCATCGGGAACAGCCCGCCAGATTTCTTCGATTTCCGGATCGGTGACCGCGATGCACCCGGCGGTCCAGTCCACCCACCGGTGGAGCGGCCCGATCCAACCCAGGCCATTGGGCAGGCCGTGAATCATGATGTCCCCACCTGGAGAAACCCCCTGTTGCTTGGCCCGCCTGCGGTCGCGTGCGTTCGGATAACTGACCCGCAAGGCGCGATGGTAGGCGCTGCGCGGGTTGCGGCCCGCGATGCGGTAAACCCCTTCCGGCGTTCGCTGGTCGCCCTGCTGGGTTTTATGGCCCCGCGGATTGCCGCCGAGCGCGATACGGTAACGCTTGAGCGGCTTTCCTTTGGCCATCAGCCAGAGCTCCCGCGTCTGTTTGTTCACGATGATTCGATCCGCCCTCGCCGAAGCGGGTAAGGGCGACCCCACTTGTAGCATCTTCAAACCGGCCGCCGCCAATAGGACGATGCCCAGCACGCCAGACAGCTTGAGAAGCCAACGCCGCCGTGTGGATTTCCCAGGACGAACCGCCGATGGGTCACTCATTGGATATCCTCCATTTTCAAGGGCGGATCGAAGGGCGCGGACGCACTCCGATCGCTGTGCATCGTGCTATTCGCGGCGCATGGAGAACTTGCAAATGATCGTATGCTCCCGTTCCCGATAGAACATTTCGAGTTGGGTACCCTGGTTTTTCACAGTAAACTGGATCGCGTTAGTCAGCATGCTTAAAGGGTCGCTGTCCGGAAACACCCCATCGGCCAGGCGATTCTTTAAGTGCTGTACCTTCTGGCGGTATTCGGCGCTGTGCTCCCGATCCAGCACATATTCGGCGGTGAACCCAATCAAGGTTCCCGTCCGATAGCGTTGGACAAACTGGACGATTCCCTGATCTAGGATGACCGACCACCCACATTGTTCCAGGGAACAGTGGGGCGAGCCGAAGGCGGCCAACTTCTCCTGAGCCATTCGCGCCTGCATGAAGAATTCGAGCCCGGCCGGCAAATGCAAGCGATCCGTGAAGACCGGCCACAGGAGTTCGAGGGAAGCCGGGGCGGTTGTGTCGCGGGCGGGCGGGCGGCGATCGATGACCCAGCGATCCGTGACGTGGCCCGCTTTGATCGTGAGAAAAACCTCTTTTTCGTAGCGCGAGCCATACCCGCTATGGACATAATCCACCAGTGGGCCCGCAGCAATCCGCAGCGTTCCCGAGAACCATGCCGCCTTGAGCGGTTTGGCCTGTCCGGGGAAAACGTGTTCCAAACCAACTGGAGGCTCTTTCGGGTCTTCGCTCACCCAGGCTTGAATGTCGGTGAGATATAAGATGCCTTTCTTGATCGCCCAGTGGGCGATGTAGCCCCGCCAACAGGCCGTATGCGGCGCGACAAAGCGGGGACGGGGGTGGTCCAGGCCAAAATAACGCTCCAAGGGGTTGGTGAGCAGGTCTTCCTGGTTCCCCTCGTCGTCGATCGCATCCGGTAGCTGCGCGGTTGACCGCGCCGGCGGTGCCAGCAGCCCGAGGATGATTACAACTGCCAGCGCGGCGGCTCGCCACGAATGCCACTTCATGGATCGACGTTGCGGCATTGATCAGTAACGGGACGATCCCGATAACCACATTCGTTGCGCGGACAGGTCTCTTTATCTCCGGCGGCATACAGGATCACGAGGTTGGTGGCCTCGCCAAAGGTCAGCAAACCGGCGGGATGGTGTCGCCCCGTATATTGCATATTCGGCATCAGTCCGCCATCACTGGACCTGGATGCGTAGTAACAATGGCACCAGCGCACGCCACGGGGGGTTTCGTACTGCAATATTTTGAACCAAACGCCGTATTCCCGATCCTCCCACGCCAGGCGAATGGGTTCCGGATCTGATCGCGCCGGCGTGCGATCCGCGGCATCCGGTATCGACCGCAGGCCCGCATCCGGCCGAATCCTGGGCCCGGCCGTCGCCGCCAAGACAAATTTCACAGTTTGCGCTTCATCCATTGCGTTCGATCGTGGCGCTGTTTGCGTGATGGGAACGCGGCCGTGCTCTCCAGCCAGACTGATCAGGGAGAACAGAATCAAGCTCAGGCCCAGGATGCTCACCCGCGCCAAGGCAACGACATGCGATGTTGCGACACGGACTGGGTCAATCCAGCGCCGCAACCTCATGATCCTTTGCCAACGGATCAGCGTTGGCCAGAGTAAAGAGGATGGCGTCATTTGGGCGTAACCGTTTTTGGGTCAAGAGTTGTCGCAAGGGGCGTGTCGTTCTCAATCCGGCTTCGATTTCCGCGGCCTGTGGCAGAACGGTTCCCCCAGGTTCACATGCGATTTTGGTTAAAATCATTGAATATTTTAGCTCAAAAACTGATAAATAATAAGGTTAAATGAGGGCCAGAATGACGATTCAAATGCTCTAAATAACATCTGGTCACGCTTAGCGATGAGCATCAGGGTCTCTTTAGGCAGCATTAGTAGATCATGCCACCATTATGAGCCTGCATCACTTTGAATCACACCCAACGCGTTTCTAGCAGTTGCCCCAAACAGCGATTTCGATTAGTTTCATCCGGCTGAACATGGCTCACGGCAGGATGCAGAGCGGAAGACCCCTCCTATTCCTGCTATTCTTGATGAGTCAGGCGTTTCCCTAATTTCGTGACCTGGTTCGAGCAGCCAGATCCGTAGTCCCGAAGCACGAGGATATTTCTCGATGAAAGTCAATGTTAGCGTTGAAGCCACNNGCCCAGGAAATGCGCGAGTTTCTGGGCCTGCCGAACGTGCAACCCCTGCATGATGATATTTTGCAGGCCGTCCGCGACAATATGCAGCGCGGTGTCATCAACTTCGACGCCCTTGGTTTGCTCAAGCCGCTGTTGCCCAGCCAATTCCATTCGATGGAAATGGT
>JAGRHM010000818.1 GCA_020445005.1 Candidatus Competibacteraceae bacterium
ACCATGGCCAGAACTGCTCCAAGCGCGCGCGCCGCGCCACGCGCTGAGCCATCTGATGAATGGCCGACAGGAATTGCGCCTGTGCCTCCTGGACCGCGTGGTGAGCGGCTTCCATCAGGGGATGTTGCAACTGGCGAGCGGTGTGTTCCAGGTCGACGGCCGCAGACTTCAACAGGGTGTCGGTCTCGGTTTTAAACTCGACCAGGACCTCACGGGCCGCGGCCCGGATCAGCGGAGGAAACTGTTCATACAACGAGTGGTAATATTGCAAAGCAATCAACACCTGCCAGAGGGCATCGCTGGACCCGAGTCCCAGAGCCTCGCGAACCGCATAGAGTCGCGTCCGCTCTGCTTCGGACGGCTGTCGACCCACCAGGCGTTCGAAGGCGGTTGCCATCGGCCTGTCGGCATCCGACGCCGGGGAACGCCGCGTCGAATCGCGGTTTTCGTCGGCGGTTTCCAGGGGAGGAGATTCAGGTGGGGGAGGGGAATCACCACGCATGGCGTTCTGCTCAACAACCTCCGTTAGCCAGCCAGCGTTTCGGGGGGCGCCACGGGTGCATGAGTGAAGCGCGCCGTGGCGGATGACGACAGTTCGGTGGAAACCACGGCGTCAAACATCCGCGCCACTGCTTCCCGCCAGCGTTCCAGCTCGGCGCGGTTACCCAAGGGTAAGGCCTCGGCGCCGCCGCGATGCACGGCCCGGGCAATGGACAAGCGCCGGGAATACAGATCGCCGCTGACCCGGTCGGCCAGACGGTCGAGGGTGAGTACCTGCCCGCCACGACGGGCGACATCTTCGGATACCGCCAAGGTAGGATAGAGCCGGAAGGTGTCCGGCGAACCGAAAAAGGTATTACGAACCACATGCGTGACCGCGCCTGGCAGGCTTTGCAGGTAATCTTCCAAGAGCTCCAGGCTGTCGCGCTGGGTGTTGATCACCCATAGCGTGATCAACCGACGTTGCAATTCCGGCAACGCTCGATTCAGGGTTGCCCCGTGAGCAGCCACGCCCTGATGGTTGCGGGCGGCCGTATTGATGACCACGACGCGCTCCGGGTGGCTCTCGCAGAGATTAATCAAATCGATCCAGCCTTCAGCTTGATCCAGATCGAGGGTTTCAGCGATCACGCCTGCCTCTCGGGCGTACATCCGCCAGACATCCGGGTTGGCGGTGTCGGTTTCAATCAACAGGACCGCTTGACCCCGTTGGAGCAAATCGTCCACGAGCGCCAGCGCGACCATGGATTTGCCGACACCGCCTTTACAATCACCGATGGTGAACATCGGCGGTTTGTTCGAAGATCGGGGGTTCATTAGCGCCTCGCTTGAGGAGATCGTAGCGGTACTCATGGCGACAGGTTTATTCGTGGTGGGCATTTTTATCAGAAGACCGGAGCGCTGGCTCCGACGCCGGTTCGCCTCGCTGCTTGTGACGGGCTTCCCCCTGGCGGATCAGTTCGTCATAGGACATCTCCGGTTTGGGAGTAAATCGGCTGGAGAGATGGATCGCGGGTGGGGAAAGGGGTGTTGGTGGATTCTCTGACTTGGATGCGGTGGCCGATTCCTGAAAGGCGTCAGGCGAACGGCTTTCAGAAACGGCGGCATGGGGTTCGCTGAGTGGGGTCGATTGTCGTTGCCGCGCTGGGCGATGGCCCAGGGGACCCAGGTAGCGCCGCAAAGTGGATGGATGGATCGTTATTCCTTCCTCACGCAAGAGGTCGGCCAGTCTTTGCACAGAATAGCCATGTTGGGTCGCTGCGCGAAGCAAGGGATCGCGCAGTTGTTCGATCAGATAGCGCTGGGTATCGGTGCGTTGCGGCAGGGCCGGCGCATCCGGCAGGTTGGCCAGCTTATGGGCCAATCGCTCGATATCAACCACCGGGCGAGCGGTTGCTTTCCTGGAATGTTTTTTAACCATAAAACAGAACGCTA
>JAGRHM010000819.1 GCA_020445005.1 Candidatus Competibacteraceae bacterium
TGTTCCGCCAACCGCTCGGCGTAAGCTTCTAACTCCGCACGCGCTCGGTTGCGTTCTTCGACAACGCTACCCAACAATAAGCCGGTCAGTGCAATCGCAATCATGATCAACTGGTATGCAAAAGCCTGGCTGTTGTAGTCAAATAAAGTCACTCCGACGACCAGGCTGCTGTCCAAGACTATCACACCGAGCACCGCGCCAGACAAACTGCTGTAGAGTACCCAATAAGCTAACGGTAACAGCAAAAATAGAGTTATGAACGGGGAGTATTGATCGAATTCTAGCCACCGGGGGACTCCTAATAAGATCAAAGGCATTAATGCCAACATCAGGAGTGGGCCGAGCATTTTTAGATTTGGCCTGGGAGGGCATCGGTGAGCCAGCGTGCGATCTGGACCCAGAAAACGGCGCAATCGAGGGAGCCACATCATCCCTAGTAGGGGGGCAATGGTGAGGATACCGATCAAATCGCCAATGAACCACGTTACCGCTATCGATGCTAAGCGAAGGTACTCATCAAAGTCCCCCAATACCGCCAGTCGTGCGATTCCTACCCCGGTCGCCATGCTTGCCCCGAGCACGGACGCTATCAGAAAATAATGAAGGTGCGCCGGTTGCACCCAGGCGTTCATCGCGCCAATTCGGCGACGCAAGGGGATAAACACCGCGGCATAGGCCAAGGGGTGAATAATCATTCCGGACAACAGCACGGTTGCCGATAGGGGTGAATCCCGCCACGCTGCCGCCATCAGGAGCGTTAAAGCGCTACCCATCGCATCCAGAATGATCCCCGCTCCACCGAAAGCCAGTAAGCCAAAGACGGTCAGACCGGCTGGTGGATACCAGAGACTGGAGATGAAACCGCCTTGATCCAGTAAGGAGGCGAAATAAAACAAGCTCATATACAGCAGCGCATAACCGACTGTGACCAATAGCACACAAGAAATACAAGGCAATCGCGGTAAATGCTCACTTTCTGCGGATAACACCCTGGCCTCCGAAGGCTAGTCAAGCTGAATTGGCTTTGCTGCTTATGAGGGCTTAGATAATTAAAAAATTTGACTTTTCATGTTGTCATGAGAAAAATTTTGGCGGGACGCCGACGAAAAACATCTCACGAATTTCCTGGAGTTTGAACCTACGCTCCCTAGATAGCGAACTGTTAGACAGTTGGTAGCAAAGCTTCTACCTATTTCATGGTTATCGTGAAATAAAAATGAATTAATATATTTTTCAATAAGAAAGTACAAACCTGACCCAAAAATCGCGGCATTGCAAGATGATTCCATGTTTCAAAATAAAATGGAGCTTTCTCATTGTGTTTCATTTTGAAACAGAACAGGGTCAGATCAGTGACTATAAAAGTCTTACGCATACTTTGGGTATCTTCATAAACCGGCAAGTCGGTCAGTCAGACCTGCAGTTTGAGAGCGTGATCGTCTGAAGGACGAACATCGCGTTAAAATTGGAATTTTTGAAACCCAAGCATGTACATGGAATATATATTGCTTTACAAGCAACTTAGTACGAGGTTTTCATCCCACCGAGGTTTACCCTAAAGCTTAAGGAGCGCATCGATGAAACTGAACAACATCATGATCACCGTATTGTGGATTTCTCTACTGGCTATCCCCCCCTCTGTCCAAGCAGGTAACGATGAGGTGTTACGGGGCTTCATGGGCATTATGCAGGAGATGCAAAAACAGTCGGGAGCTGACGCGGACCCAAACAGCAAGGCGATTATGGATGCATTTGGCAAAGCGATTGATGGAAAAAATGATCAACGTCGGGGTAAAGGCGATCGTCAGGGCAAAGGCAAGGGTGATCGTCAGGGTAAAGGTAGGGGCCAAGACGATCGTCAAGGTAAAGGTAGGGGTCAAGACGATCGTCAAGGTAAAGGTAGGGGCCAAGGCGATCGTCAAGGTAAAGGTAGGGGCCAAGGCGATCGTCAAGGTAAAGGCAACGGACGCCAAGCAGGAGGTAACAAACAGCGTCGTCAGAATTGAATCCTAAACATACGAATTCGCCACTTGGCGAATTTTTCTGAGCCCTTAATTAAACACTGTTCAACTAAAAAATTCCCTACTATACTCAAAACTATTCCTTCCCCTGCTTAAGCGCCTGGAGGTATCTCATGACTAATTTATTTAAGCGCATCAGTGATGTACTCACTGCGAATCTGAATGATCTGGTCGATCGAGTCGAAGATCCAGAGCGAATGATCAAGCAACTTATTCGTGAAATGGAGGAAAACGTCAACAGCGCTCGCGAAGGCGTTATCGACGCGCTGGCCAGTGAAAAGCAACTGGCCAAGGAGCTCGATCACCAACGCCGGCAGGCCGATGACTGGTATAACCGGGCGCGACGAGCGATGGAGAATGGCAATGAAACATTGGCGCGGGAAGCGCTAATGCGGAAAAAAGAACATGATGACATTGCCAGTAATCTCCAGGCCTCCTGGGAATCCGCTAAACGCACCAGTGAACGGCTCAAAGCCCAAATGCGGGCGCTGGAAACCAAGTTGGAGGAAGCGCGGTTGAAGAAAGGCAGTCTGGTAGCGCGGCAGCGAGCCGCTCAGGCCCGCGAACAGATGGATCGGATTAGCGACCGGTTTCAGACCGGTCTTGATCTCAATCATTCTTTCGACCGTATGTCCGGAAAGGTGGATGAAATGGAAGCGCGGATGGAGGCGCGAGCGGAGCTGTACGGCGAGTACAGTCAGGTTGAAAAAGAATTCCTGAAAATGGAAGTCAATAGCGAGATTGAAACGGAATTGGCGATTCTTCGGCAGGAAGTTAAAGGCTAAAGGCTAAAGACAAGACTCGGAGACTTGCGTTAATCCGTGGGGGTGATCATGGACTGGACGATTCTCATTGTTCTGATCGGGCTGTGGTTGATTTCGCCGATTGTGCTGTTGATCGCTCTCATTGTCTCGCGTCATCAGTTGACCGAAGCGCGGCGGCAATTGGCCGCCTGGGAGCGACAGTCATCAGACAAATCTCCCGACAGAGGGCGTTCTTCCAGTTCATCTAACCCCTTACTCGCCATCGCCAAAACTCCATTGCAACCCATTCCGCCACTGCTTGAATCAACGCTAACTGCATCGCGGGTTCCACCGGCTCCGGTCATTCCACCGCTTCCAACCGAGACTATTGCCTCTATCCAACCTTCTCCCAAGCCAATGGTCGCTTCTCATCCAGTAGCCGACGCGCCATCAGCCGCCGATTGGCGTCCGGCGGAACCGGGGACTCTGGAAAAAACGCTGCGGACGATATCCGGTTGGCCGGCATTGATCGCGCCATTTCTGGTCCAAAATATTGGCTGGTTTATTGGCGGATTCTGTTTCGTAGCCGGGGCGCTGTTTCTGGTGGCCAACACCACAGGCTTTATCAACGCTCTAGTCGTATTCGCCAGCCTGCTGACGACAACGGCTTTTCTCATCTGGGCGGGTTACCAGTTTCGTCGCGCCCGGCCGGAGCTGGTCGTCGCCAGCCGTGTGCTGCTGACGCTGGGTTTAATGTTGGGACCGCTGGATTTGGCGGTCGCCGTGCGCCTGTTTAACGCCAGCGATGGACAGATTTTATGGCTGTCGCTGAGCGTGGTGTTGGCGCTGTTGACGTTGGCTGCGTTGGCCTGGATGGCGCGCTTGGCCAGCGCGTTGATGGATCGGGCATTACCAAGACGCTACGCCGGTTTTTTAACCGCACTGGCGGGGATGCAGCTCGCTGCGCCTCTGGCGGCGATCATGCCGGATTGGCGGATGCTGGCGGTTTTGCATATTGCGTTGCTGCTTCTATTGGGTGACGGTTTACGACGCTTTGTCAGCCAATGGTTGCGGCAGATCTTTGTGGATCGCCAGTGGACGGGCTATTTCGCTGCCGGAATGCTGGTTTATGCGGGGACAGTCTCGTTTGTTCATTTAACCTGGATCTGGCCGGACGCATTGC
>JAGRHM010000820.1 GCA_020445005.1 Candidatus Competibacteraceae bacterium
CTTCCTGGCGGCCTTCCTGGCGGCCTTCCTGGCGGCCTTCCTGGCGGCCTTGTTCCCGGGCGGTATCCAGCATGTTCAGGGCATCCCGGTAATGCTTTAACTCCTCGTCGTAACGTTGCCGATCCTCCGGACTCAGCGCATATAACTCGGCCATCGTAAACGCCCGTTCAATCACATCGTCTTTGAAAATGGTCGGCATGGCTTCCAACTCCCCGGCATGTTTCAGAAAATACAACCAGCGATCCCGATGGGTCTCCAATTCATCCACTGTCTTGCCAAACGACGGCATCTCGATGAACACCAGGCCAAACTTGTCATAAAATACCGCGTTCGCCTCGTCTTTCAGTGTCACCCGCCGGAAGGCGGCTTTGGTCAACGCCTCCTTCAAAATGGCAATCACATACACCGGTTGCAAGCGATAATTCCAATCCGCCCCGGCCTGGCCCTGGCGGCGTAATAACTGACTGGCGTAGAACAGCGTCCGATCCTTGAAATACGTTTGGTGCGCCCGCTGCACCTCGACCAGCACGGTGCGTCCCAACCGATCCACGCACAACAGATCATAAACCATGCGCCGTTGCGCCGGCGTATCCGGCAACTGCTCCAGATTCTCCAACCGCACCGCCGTAATCGGCTCGGACAACGCCAGCACGTCATTGAGCAGACTGATCAACAGCGGCTGACCCGGCGGCTCGGTGAAAATCTTTTTGAACCCAAAATCCGTTAACGGATCGACATAGTGCATACATCATCCTTCATGATTCCGGATTCCAATAGCTCCAGGGCATTGCCCTGGAGCTATTTATTTGGACAGCGCCTAGGGCGTTACCGACAGCTGGCAATTCGGTTGCGGCGGCTGGAGGCAGTTGGGGAAACAGGTGGCGTTGCGCCAGTTGCCTGTCGACCCCAGGAACGGTTTGTTGACCATATCGTTGACCCAGTCACGGAATAGCAATCCGCCCGCGGAACTCTCGGTGTCGAAATTATCCGAGCAAAAGCCAGCCCCTGGCGGTACATTCACCAAAACCAGATGCTCCGTGCCAGCAGCCGTGTAGAAACGATAGTTGAGCGCCCAAGCCGACAGATTGACCGCTAAACGCGCACTGGCGCTCCACTCGATGAGCGATGCCAAAAGCGCCCCCGAGTCATTCCATAAAGCAGGATTATCGATATTTTTCATTATGTTGTATATGACAGTTTGGATGCCGTCATAGGCGTTCTGGAATTGCCCGAAGCGGGTCGTGGGATAGCGCACGGCCAACTGACCATACAAACGCACGGGTAACCCGTTAGCGCCCTGAGCAAACACTTCCTGCAGATAATCGGGCAATGTGCGATCTAGCCCCCAGTTTGCTTTGGCGTCGCTGATGAACTGATCCGTGACTATCCCATTGCCGCTATCAGCGATTACATAAGTGTCTTGCACCGAGGGAAAGAGTTTTTTCACCTCCGGAAGGATTACGAGCGGCGCAGCGTAAGCGCCGGCGCTCGTTCCGGCAATCATGATCTTGCTGGGCGTTTGTCCTGAGTAGCGGTCCTCCACCCAGCGCAGCACCGCGCGAATATTGGCGTATCCTCGATGGTGGACCGTGAAGAAGGGTTGCCCCTTGGGCCGATTTATAGACGGGTAA
>JAGRHM010000821.1 GCA_020445005.1 Candidatus Competibacteraceae bacterium
GGAATGGTTGTGTAAGCCAGTTCTTGTACCGACTCACCAATCTGACGGCGTAGTTGATCATTGCTTAAGGCAGCCGTCCAGAACGACTTGCCGACTCCCCGTGCGCCCACTACCAGTACAGCTTCACGAGTGAGTGCCTTGCGATGAGCAAGCGGGATGTGGAGTGTACCAGGGTGAGGGGTTTCGCCCGTGTTATCCAACTCGAACGGTGCGGCAAGTATGGCCTGCCGGATGGCTTGGGGAGTGTTCATGTTCCACTCTACGAAGTAAGGGCGCGGTTCAGAAAGTCGATAAGCGCGCCATAGACCGCATTCACCTCATTTTCGTCTACCTGCACCATGCGTTGCTGTAGGCTCAACAAACCATACCAGCCACGGTTCCAGCGGATCGGCAAAGGAGCATGGGGGGCGTTGTCGTCGTCTTCTTCAAAACTCCAATCGCTGATCTCCCCCGCCTCAACGCGGTCGTAGGTATCCTCGAACAGCGCATAGGCATCGGCGCGAAGAGTATCCAAGTACTCCAGCCTGCGTTCATCATCCGGCACGAGTCCGGCGACCAATTGCAGGCGATTCCGGATCTCCGTGATAACTCCACGCTGCTGCCAGTGAGCAAACAACGCCTGGTAGCCCGTCCAGGTTTGCTGGCCTTGAATCGCAAACATCAGGACTGTGTGTGCCCCCAGGTCAGTTACACAGGCTGCCGCGACCTCGTCGATCCCAGCTCGAGAGTCAATCAGGATCACATCCGGGCGGATCATCTCTTCGAGAGAATTCACCAAGCGATTCAGGCGAGATGACCAGGCTTCGGGTTGCATTTGGCGAGTGACCTTGGGCATCCACACCCGACCTAGTTTGGCCACATATTCGCCTGGCTCAATGCCATGGGCAGGGACCAGGTAGATTTGCCCGGCCGTTTGCAGATCGCTCGTCCCGTAGAGGTCATTAAGCAGGGTGTCACCGTTGTCGACCAGATCCTCAACCAGCCAGTCGGTGACGCCGTACTTCGGCTGACGCTCAGTCGACAGCAGGGCACTGGAAAGGCCGGGCGACTCCAAGTCCAGGTCCAGCACCAGCACCCGTTTGCTTTGCCTCGCCAAAGCCCAGGTGCTGGCCGCCAATGCTGTTGACCGTCCCACACCACCCTTGATGGAGAAGAACACGATGCGTGGTGCACCGGGGGCAACCTCTGCAATCGCTTCCCAGCGACTTTCTGTCGCCAAGCGGTCAATAACCCATACGTTTTCGAAGTCTGTTAGCAAAAAGGCGGCTGTGCCTTGGCACGCCTGCTTCCGGTCTGATTCATACAGGATGCCGGATGCAACCGGATAGGCATGTGGTGCAATCCGCCCGGCAACAGCTTGATAAAGCTCTTCCACCTGAGAACGTTGCACATCATTCGCCTCGATACATTCCGGAAGGATGAACCGCACCCTCCCGTTTAGATCGCGGTTAATCAGCAGCCAGTCCAGATGGGACAGCACTTCTCGGCGGGCACCGAGCACATCGGTTGCGACAGGCAGGATTTGATCAAATGTGGTCATATCAGTCCCTCGCGTTGCGCTTTCTTAACCAGGTCACCGACGAGCTTCGCGCCTGCCTGATGAGATTCAGTCCGTGCCTGATCGAAGTTCGATTGATGGGCATAGCGCTGGGATACGTTCCATTCATCGAAGGGATTAACCGGGGGCAGAACGTAGCTCGCGCCCTGGTGATGACCGCAACGGTAACTTTCAAAGCGTACCCAAATGCCATCTGCGTGTTTTTGGTCTTTTTTTCTCGCCGGCATATCTTTGATCACGTCAAACGGCATACCAAAAGCCAGCATCAGCCGCTTCAATCCGCACTCTGCCGCCAGGCCGTAAAGATGATCCGCGTTCGCCCAACGCTGTCTCTGGAATAAGCGTTCGGCATCGTTCCAGTGGCGCTTATGAGCATCCAGAAAGTCCGCTTGCATTTCGTTCCCCTTACGCTCCGAACCGCAAATTCTTGATCCGCGCCCCCAGCACTTCGGCGGCGGTGCGGACTTCCGGTTCCGGAGCTTTGCGTTCGATGCAGACCAGCAGGTCGATGAGGATGGGCCGCACTTCGAGGAAGTCGGCCATTTCCGCCTGCAACTGGCTGATGATCGTTTGTGGTTCAGTTTCGGCGAGCAGTTGTTGCAGGGCGATGATCAGCCGGCCCAGCCGGGTCGCGCCGAGTTCAGTGTTGTCGGTCAGGTCGCGGGATTTGAACTCGGTGAGGCGCTTGAGCCGGGCTTGATTGGCGGTCATGTTGCCCATGACCCGGGTGTAATCCTCGACGCGGAAGGCTTTGGCGAAGTTCTG
>JAGRHM010000822.1 GCA_020445005.1 Candidatus Competibacteraceae bacterium
TACGTTGGCGGACGCCATGTTCGCCTCCGTCGCGCTGCGCTTTCACACCTATGGGATCGCGTTGCCCGAAGCCGCCCAGGCGTATGTGGACACCGTGCGCCAGGATCGTTTCATCCAAGCGTGGATTCAGGCCGCACGCCAGGAAACCGCTGTGATCCCTGCGGAGGAGCGCGGCGAGCCGGTCGATCCAGTGACCGCTTGACCGAGTGATGGCCCGTAAGCGGCCGTCAGCCGGTGCGAGGATCGCTCGACGCCATTCCTCCCGGGAGCGCGATGCCTAGCGGGTCATCGCCTTGCTGCTCACAGTGGCCTTGGGACTGGCCGGTTGTTCCCCCGTGGCGGTGCTGAACGGCTTAACCGCGGACACGGGCTACGTCCAACACCCAGCGTTGCCTTATGCGAACGGTCCGCATCATGCCCTGGACCTGTATCAGCCGCTTGGGCGTACCGAGCCCGTACCCATCGTGGTTTTTTTCTATGGCGGGAGCTGGCGGAGCGGGGAGCGCGCTGAGTACCGCTTTGCCGCCGCCGCGTTGGCTCAACAGGGGCTGCTGGTGATCGTGCCGGACTATCGCTTGTACCCGGAGGTCACCTATCCGGCGTTTTTACAGGATGCGGCGCGCGCCGTGGCCTGGACGTTCCAAAATGCTGCTCATTATGGGGGCGATCCGGGTCAGATCTATGTGATGGGCCATAGCGCCGGGGCTTATATCGCCGCGATGTTGGCCTACGATCCGCGTTGGTTAGCAGCGGAATCACAGACGCCGGAGCGACTGGCCGGCTTCATCGGTCTGGCCGGACCGTATGCGTTCCTGCCCATTGAAGATCCGGAGGTCCAACCGATTTTCCATTGGCCGGAGACCAGGTTGTGTTGCGTTATTTTAAGACAGATAGGATTCTGACTCTCTCCATGCGAAATTAGGCGGCCAAGGAATAGAATTGCTCGGCAGAGGATAACCCCTGCCCGTCGACGGTGATCATTTGCCCCTTCTTGATCCTATGCATGAGTTCGATACCTTGTAGGGTCACCCGGGCTGAGCGAAAAGAGTGGAACCCTAACATCGGTCGAATGATGCGTTTCACCGCCCGATGGTCCTGTTCCACCCGGTTATTCAAGTACTTGATTTGACGAACCTCGATGGCGGCACCCGTCTCCTCCTGGAGGGCATCCAGGGCTGCGGTGTTGGCGCCCCTCTGATCGATCGTGACCTTGTTCGGCAGGCCATGCTGCCGTATTGCCTTTTTGAGAAAGCGCCGAGCCGCCTTCTGATCACGATGGGCGGTGAGGAGAAAGTCGATCGTCTGGCCATCCCGATCGACAGCGCGGTAGAGGTACTTCCACCGGCCTTTGATTTTGATGGTCGTTTCATCCATTCGCCCACTCGTGCCGACCGGGCGCTTTTGTCCTTTGCGGAAAGCCGCTTCCAGCTGCGGCGTAAACTTCTGGACCCAGCGATAAACGCTGGAATGATCGACTTCGATACCTCGCTCCGCCCGCATTTCTTCCAAGTTCCGGTCGCTCAATGGATACGCCAGGTACCCACGGACAC
>JAGRHM010000823.1 GCA_020445005.1 Candidatus Competibacteraceae bacterium
AATTAGATCAGTTGAAGCACTAGGTCTGCCCGTCGCAGCGCACGATGTCATTCGCCTGGGGACTGAGTTGGAGCCGCCGGTCCTGGACCCGACGCGGACCGCTTCAGCTTCCGCCGGTGAAATCACCTGGTGCAATAGTATTTGAAGGTTTGACGGTGATTGATGGCCAGGGTCGCCTGCAACCGCGGCTGGCGACCGGTTGGACTTTGTCAGACGATGGATTGCGCTACGCATTCACGTTGCGCAAGGGGGTGCGCTTTCACGATGGCCGGCCCTTCGACGCGCAAACGGCTGCGTTCAGCATAAACCGCATCATCGAACCCAACTCGGCAAACCCGCAAAAAGTCTGGTTTGGAAAGATCGAAACTGCGCAAGCGAAAGGTCCGGATCTATTGATCATTCAACTCAAACGGCCTGATGCGTTGTTGCCATTTGCGCTGGCGTTGCCTTCCGCCGTCATGGTGCATCCTGACACGGCGGCTGACAATGGCGCACACCCTGTCGGCACTGGCCCCTTCCGCTTTGCAGACTGGAAGCGCGGGCACTCGACCCGGTTGGAGCGCAATGACGCGTACTGGGGAAAAAAACCGGCTCTGCGGCGCGCCGAGTTCATCTACATGCAGACCGCCGCAGAAAAGGAGACCCTGCTGGCTGAAGGACTGGTGGATGGACTGGTGAGCGTGACGGCGTTGACGAATCGCTTCCTGATTCGTCCGGACTTCCAGATGATTCCACGCAGGGTTGAGGGCAAAACGCTGTTAGCTATCAACAACGCCCGTCCGCCTTTCAACGACCTGCGGGTGCGTCGAGCGCTGGCCCACGCCATTGACCGCGTCCGGCTGAGCGCTTTGTACGGCCCCCCTTTCAAACCGGAGCTGATTGGCAGCCATTTCGCGCCCTGGCGTCCTGGCTACATCAATCTGGTCAACCGCTATCCCTACGACCCGGCGCGCGCCCGCGCCCTGCTGCGCGCCGCCGGCGTGGAAAACGGCGCGCCTGTGACGTTGAAAGCGCCGCCGACCGATTATGGCCGGTATGGCAGCCTGAAAATCGCGGCGGACCTGGAGGCGGTGGGCTTTCGGGTCGAGGTGGAGCCGCTGGACTGGCGGCGTTGGATGAGCGAGGTGTTTGAGCAAAAAAACTATGCGCTGACCCTGATTGTTTACATCGAGCCGATGGATCTCGATATCTACGCCCGCGATGATTACTACTTCAATTATAACAATAAAGCGTTTAAGACCATTTGGGAGCAAGTGTTAAACGCCCACAGCGAATCGGAGTTGCTCCACTGGCTCGGCGAAGCCCAGCGGCAGGTTACTGAAGACGCCGTGAACGTTTTTCTTTACATGCTCCCTGAATTAAGCCTGATGCATCGTCGTCTGACCGGTTTCTGGGAAGAAACGCCGATACCGTCGATCGTGCTGGAGGATGTGCGCTGGATTGATCCATAAAAAATTGTTGTTTGGATCATCCAACGCCCTTGCAAGGGGCTAATCCCGCCGCAAACTGTCGGAAATCGCCACTGGCGTGGGGTAGGTGAGCACCAGATAATAGGTCGAGGCGATGAAAGTCAGGAGGGTCGTCGCCTGCACCAGATACGACGCCTCCCGGCTGATCAGCTCATTCTGTTGGGCCAGCACCGCGATCAGCAGTGAAAACTCGCTCACCTGTCCCAAGCGCACGCCGACTTCCATGGCAATGCGCGGTCGCTCCCCGGCCCATTGTAAGAAACCGCGAAACACCCACGGTTTAATCCCCATCAGCAATACGCCCAAAACCAGGGTGGGGAGGAACACCGTACTCAACATGCCCAGGTCGAAGCCGGCGCCCAGAGAAAAGAAGAACAGTACCAGGAAGAAATCGCGCAGCGGTTTCAGACTTTCCGCAATGTAGAGGGCAATCGGACTGGCGGCCAGGGCAACTCCGCCAATGAAAGCGCCAATCGCATAGGAGAGTCCTAAGAGCGCGGCAATCTGTGAGATACATAAACACCAGCCAATTGCGACCAGGAAAATGTATTCCCGAATCTTGTCGAATTTGTGGATCAGCGGGATCAAGACATAGCGCGAGGCCAGGAAGGCGAAGCCCAGCAGCATGGGCAGGGTTACGATGAGCAGACCCAGTCCCTGCAATGAGGAACCGCGACCGCCCAGGCCTTCGATCAGCAGCAAAATAGCAATCGCCAGCAAGTCCTGCAGCAGCAGGATGCTGATGATAATTTCGCCGGTGTGCTGGTGGTGCAGGGTGCGAGTCGGCAGCAGTTTTAGACCGATGATGGTGCTGGAAAAGGTCATAGCCGCGCCAATCAGTAGACATTCCCTTAGCGTGTAGCCGAATAGCCTGGCGACCCCGGCGCCTATCATAGCGAAAACCAGCGAAGTTCCAAAGGTGATCAATGTGGCCTTACGCAACATTTGCAGCAAGCGTTGTGGCGACAGATCCAGCCCGAGCAGGAATAACAGAAACATAATGCCCACCTGCGCCATTTCTTCAATCGCGGCTGCATTGTCGATCCACCGAAAACCGTAGGGACCGATGGCGATGCCCAGCACGATGTA
>JAGRHM010000824.1 GCA_020445005.1 Candidatus Competibacteraceae bacterium
GTTCATTATTACTCGGTTCGTAAGGCTCGAAATCCTCAAATTCGAATTGCCGAGTCTCCAAAGTCTTGCGGAAGAGTTTGGCTAAACTGCTCTCCTTATAGGGACCATTGAGCAAATTCGTGCCATAGTCGCTTTCCTTGGCCACGGTGTAAAAAATCTGCCCATTGGGATGAATCAAAAACAGATCATAAAATCCAATTTTTTCCTTGTAGAAAGTCAAAAAATCCTGATCGGTTCCGGGCAGGCGTTGCGCCAAGGCTTCCTCTAAATTCATTTTGGTCACGACCGCCCACGACAACCCCTGGATGTCCAGCGGATCGGCGACCACCATGACTAACTTACCAGCGCTATCGGTGTAAACGTTGCTGACGGATTGGCCCGATAAAGCTTCTCGCAAGTAAGCAGGAGTGCGATCCGCGAGGTCATAGCCGACGACGAATTGGCCCCCTCCCATCGTCTGCATGTCGCTGCGAAACTCAAAACGTTCATTGACTTGGGCAGCAAAATAGGTCTCGCCGCTTTGACCCAAACCCTCACGATCTTTGACAATGGCGTTTAACGCCGCTGGCGACCATTTAAAGACCAGCACGCCCAGGGTATTGCTCTTTTGCATGATCGGCGCGCTAAAGAAAGCCAGTTTGCGATCATGGTCCGGGGCATAAGGCGCAAAATCCTGCATGGCGACCCCGGAGAGTCCCTGACGAAAGGCTTTTTCCAGCGCGCCGCCCTTGAAAGCAGCGGCGTCAACCGATTGACCTAATTCGGATTGACCGGCGACGCTATAAACCACGACGCCCTCCTTGCTAACCAAGAGCAGATCATCGAAACCGTGTCGCCGGGCATACGATGTCAATGTTGGCCCAAATTGTTGGATAAGCGTCTCTCGGTCTACGGAGGGAGCCATAGAAGATAAGGTACTTTGAGTAGCTTCGACAGTTGTCTCAATAGCCACAGAGGCAGGGTTGCTCTGAGAAGATTCAGTGTCTATCGAAGCCGGACTATTCGTAGGAAGTTCAGCAGCAGCGACGCCACTGTCCGTTGTGTCGGAGGCGCGTATAAAAGCAGTAAGCGCATCGGCTATTTCCGCACTGTGCGCCATCGCGCTGACCATGTCGAATTGGCGCTGAAGGGTTTGCTCGGCTTGAACTTTTGCCTCTTTTTCAATACGATCGAGATGCTTAAAGGCGTAAATGCGGAACAACTGCTGGGCGTTGACCAGTACATTCAGATCAGTTTTGACATCTTCGAAGATTGTTTCGATTTGCTTTTTCTTCAGTTCGCGCACACTCTCCAGTTGTTGAAAAGCCTGCTGCGAGAGGGAGTTGCTCGCCTCGTATAAAGCAATCAACCCAACGATTATCGCAGGAATGATGCTGATCAAAAGGAATGCTGCGGACAACTTAGCGCCGAGCTTCAGGTCTTTTAGCCTCAGGATCATGATCATCGGACCTCTTGGTGATTTTTTGTTCCAAAATAATTACGTTATTATTGTTTATCCTCTAAAAAGTGTAGACATAAAGTGTAGACGATACTGTGAGGATTAGGAATCTCTCTGCCTCATCTATTTGACTACCCGCTCAACAGCATTCGCGCACCGACAACCGCGAGGAAGACCGCAAACACTTTTTTCAGTATTTCAGTCGGTAAGGTGTGCGCCCACCGTGCGCCCAGCGGGGCCGACAGCATACTGGTCACCGTAATGCCCAGCAGCGCAGGACCGTAAACATAGCCCAGACTCCAGGGAGGCAAACTGGCGGCATTTAATCCGGTTACCATGAATCCGAGCGCGCCAGCGAGCGCAATCGGCAGGCCACAGGCGGCGGAGGTGGCGACTGCCTGACGCATTGCGGTATTGCACCAAGTCAAAAACGGCACGGTCAGCGAACCGCCGCCAATCCCGACAATCGCTGAGACTGCGCCAATGACGCCGCCAGCAACGGCCATACCGATGGCACCGGGCGACTCGCGATGTGGGGCTGGCTTAGCGCCGAAACCCATTTGCGCCGCCACGGTTAACACAAACACGGCGAAGACCTTGCTTAAAACCGCGCTGGGCAGCAGGTCCGCAATCGCCGCCCCTATCCAGGCGCCGATGATGATGCCTGGCGTCAGTCGCCAGAATACTCGCCACAGCACCGCCCCCCGTTGATGATGGGCGCGGACCGAGGAAATGGAAGTCACAACGATGGTTGCCAGCGAGGTGCCAATCGCCAAATGCATGATGACCGCATCGTTGACCTGCTGATGGTGAAAAATCCAGGCCAGCACCGGCACAATGATCAAGCCGCCGCCCACGCCGAGCAATCCAGCCATGATTCCAGCGAACGCGCCCAGTGTTAGATAGAGCAGCAAAGTCGGTAACAACGATTCCAATGACAGGTTATCCTTATGCGTTAAGGTTTCGATGATTTTGGCGAGAAGCGCGCAAACAATCTGTGATAAATTTTGCTTTGGAACAATAACCAGGCGCGGTAGAGCCAACGGTTATTGTAAAGGGTAAATCACCGGATATTCCCCGTCCCGATCCTAAATCATTTCGTGGACGGCACAAGAACAGTGAGGAGCAGGCAAGGCATGAACATTAAAAAAATCTGTGTGTTAGGCGGCACTGGTTTTGTCGGTCGGCATCTGGTGACACGGCTGGCGAATCATGGGTATGGGGTCTGCGTGCCGACCCGCCATCCACAGCGACATCGGGAAATTGAGGTGCTGCCTGGCGCGGAACTGGTCAGCGGAAATATCCACGATCTCCAGTCTCTTCAGGAGCAGTTAGCCGGCTGCGACGCTGTCGTCAATCTGGTTGGCGTTTTGCACGAGTATTCCAACCAAGGCTTCCGGACTGTCCATGTCGAATTGCCCGGCAAGATTGTGGACGCCTGCCGGGCAAGCGGCATTAAGCGGTTATTACACATGAGCGCCCTGCACGCTGACGCCGCCAAGGGTCCGAGCCAATATCTATTTACCAAGGGCGAGGGCGAACAAATCGTCATGCAGGCCAAGGATCTGACGGTCACGGTCTTCAAGCCCTCGATTATCTTTGGGCCGGATGATAACTTCTACAATCAATTCGCCGGCCTGCTGAGAATGAATCCGGTATTGCCGCTGGCTTGTCCGAATAGTCGTTTTGCACCGATCTATGTCGGTGATGTGGCGCGGGCATTCGAGATCGCGCTGCAGAACGACGCTACTATTGGTCAGAGCTATGAACTGTGTGGGCCGCGCGTTTACACGTTCAAAGAGATCGTCGA
>JAGRHM010000825.1 GCA_020445005.1 Candidatus Competibacteraceae bacterium
ATCAATTCAAGGATAGTAATCGATTCATTGAGTGGTATGGCCCTATCCTGGATATCAACCTGCTGGATTCGCCGACCTGGCAGGTCGGTCCGATTTTCTCTCTGCAGTTCGGGCGCAGCGATGTGGACGACAAGGTTGTCGCCCGTCTGTCGGATGTAGACAACACCGTCCAGGGGGGAATAGTCGTTTCATATATTTACAATAACTTCGAAGGCATTCCATGGCGCTTTCGGGTCGGGGCGCAGGTCATGGGCGACCTGGGCGATGTTTACAGCGGGACCAACAGTTCGCTATGGGCTAACTTCTGGTTCCCGATCAGTCGCAAGGCCGTTATCGGGTTAGGTGGCGGCGCATCGTGGGTCAGTTCAAGTTACAATCAGGCTTATTACGGCATTACTCCGAAAGACGCGCAAGCGAGTGGTTTGCCGGTGTTCAACCCCGGTGGCGGACTTACGCAATGGTATGCCTGGCCGGCAGTCGTGGTTCAGATTACGCCGGAATGGTACGCCGGGGCAGGATTGTTATATCAGCGAATTTCCGGCGATGCCGCCGATAGTCCGATTGTTAAACGCGGCGACGCCAACCAGTGGAGTGGCGGCATCGGCGTTGGCTATGCCTGGAAGTAATCAGTCAGGCGCATGACCACGTCCGAAGAAGCGATTTCTTTCAGGGCAGGCACATTGCGATTGGAGGGTCGGCTGTGGCTGGCCCCCGGTACTGAGGCGGCGCTCATTACGCATCCCCACCCACTATATGGCGGTGAGATGAATAATCCCGTAGTCGCGGTGTTGACTGCGGTTTATCAGCGACTGGGCTACAGCACTCTACGCTTCAATTTTCGCGGAGTCGGCGCTAGCGAGGGCGTCTATGATGATGGCCGTGGGGAGCTGGACGATCTTTGGGCGGCGGGAGAGGTTCTAAAGAGTAAGGGCAAAACCGTTGCCGATTTGGCGGGCTACTCCTTTGGCGTCTGGATCAACCTACGCCTGGATCCGCCAATGGCGACAGTGCGTCGGCTGGCGCTGGTAGCGCCGCCAGTGGCCTACATGGATTTCAGCGCCGTCGCGCCAGTAGCGGCGGAGGAGTTGGCGATCATCGTTGGCGATCAAGATTCCTTCGCCCCGCTGGATTTGCTGTGCAAACAGATCCCACTCTGGCATCCATCCGGTCGCCTGCATGTGCTTTCAGGCGTCGACCATTTCTATCAAGGCGCACTGGATCGCCTGGCAAATTTGCTCGAAACGGCGCTGACTGGCGCCGTGGAGTCAGGAGTCTGCTGACGCCGGACGCCTGCTAGATCTTGATCGGCGTGACAATCATCTGAATTTCCCGAAGATGCAAGCGGCGCTGCATGGCGATAGCCGTATGGTTATGCAGCCATGAAATCAGCCAGTTTTCATGGGAGAAAATCAGTTTACTGCCCAAACAGACGCTATTGGGATACTCGTTAGTAACTTCCACCACCAGTTTTTCCAACTCAGATTCTACATCTGTACCATAAGCGGCGTAGGAAGTCGCTGCCCAACCCTGGTTGTGGCAATAATGAACATAGTAACGCAGCGAGTTTTCAATCTGATACTGCAAAGAGCGCAGCGCACCTTTACCACCGTAGCTTTCAGCATCGACCTCGCCCACGCTTAGAAAGATGAAATTTTTGAAATGGCCGGCAAACACTTCGTTTAGCCATTTCAAGGTGTACATTCCCAATCCGCGATTCTTGCCGACCAGGAAAATGGCGGTGGGCTGATCGAGATCCAGCAGCGGTTCTGGTAAATCCTCGCCCCAGTCCGGGCGTGGCGCGTAAAGCGCGTCGACGGTGCGTAATTGCTGGCGCACTCCCTCATAATGGCGTTTGATCAATGCACAGAGCGTGATGATCAGACCTGTGATCAGGATCGTCAGCCAGCCGCCTTCGGTGAATTTTTCCACGACCGTTACGATCAGAATACCTCCGGTGACGGTGAACCCCAGCAACGATAACATGAGCCGCGACTTGTAGTGTTTCTCATCGTAGCGATTCCTCCACCAATGCTTGCACAGACCCAGCAATGACAACGAAAAGGTGATAAACACATTGATGCTGTACAACACGACCAGCACCGACACATCGCCCTCGGTCCATGCCAGGATGCCGAGCGCCCCCAGTCCCATCAACAGGATGCCATTCTGGGTAACCAACCGTCCGGATAGATTGCGAAACTGGCGCGGTATCCAGGAATCCACCGCCATATAGGCCAACACGCGCGGCCCGCCGAGAAAGCCGATATTAGCCGCGACAAACAGCAGTCCGGCCTCCAGCAGCATCACGATCGCCAATAGACTGTGGCCCAAAACCGGATCAAGCCGCCAACTATCGATAATAGAACCGAAAGTCACTGCATTCAGGGTCTGGTGCGGAATATATTGAGCGTTCCAAAGCAGATACAGCAGGATGACTCCGCCCGCGGTGAAACTGAGCGCAACAGCCATGTATAACATGGTGTAACGTCCAGTAATCACACGCGGTTCCCGCAGTAGTTGCACATTATTAGAAACCGCTTCCAAACCGGTGTAGGTGCCGCCGCCCAGCGAATACGCTTTAAGGAATAGCGAGGCCGCGAATATCCAGCCCATCTGCTGCGTGAGTTGCTCGGTCTCGGCAAGGGTGTCCGGAATCAGCGCCGGTAACCCTTCAGCATGGGCGACGATGCCATAAATAATCAATCCGGCGTGGGTCAGGATGAAACCCATAAAAATGGGCAGCAGGACCCGGAGCGACTCTTTCATGCTACGCAGGTTGAGTACGATCAAACCAATGCCCAAAGCCATTTCGGTAATCAATTTATAGGACTGAGCGCCAAGGGGCAGCAGGCTGAACAGGGCGTCGACGCCAGCAGCAATCGAGATGGCGATGGTTAGCACATAATCGACCAGCAACGCCGAACCCGATACCAGACCGGCTCGGGAACCGAGGAGTTGCGTTGCGACTTTGTAACCGCCGCCGCCAGAGGGAAACAACTTGATGACCTGGTTATAAGCCAGGGCAATAATGAATACCGTTAGAAACGTGGCGACCGCCAGGTAGAGGCCGAAGTGGGTGTAGCGGCCCAGCGCCAGAAATGCCTCCTGCGGACCGTAGCAGGCTGAGGATAAACCATCAGCGCCCAGGCTGACCCAAGCGAGAAAGGCAACTAGAGCGATGTTGTAGCGATTGTCGGGAGCATGAACAGCATCCGTATGGAGGGGGTCTTGCGGCTTACCGATAACCGCCTCCTTGACTTTGTTAGCGAGCGGCATACAAGGTTTCTCATTGCGGTTTTAATAATGCCTGCTTTCACTATACTCCATTTTAGTGATTAGCGCCGCCTGGGTTGGCGGGCTATCCAACGAAGATGGATGTTTATCAGGAAAAACGTTTTTGCTTAGTTGATTCAGCTATACATAAGTATATGAAAATAGCCATCTTTTTACATAAGGTGGCTATTTTCATAGCTTGGCGAGGAGGAGAGGGGAAAAGGACAGTCTGTTCGATCAGCAAGCCACTACCTGATAGACGCCTTCAGTATAAGCCGCTATGGTATCCCAATTGAATTTTTCTTCCACAGCTCGACGGCCATTAATCCCAAGCGCCCGGCAATGCTCATGATCGGCCAGTAGCGAGCCAATGCCATGCGCCAAGCCACCCGAATTAGCGTCAACCAGGAAGCCGTTGACATCATGCCAAATAAATTCACGAGGCCCGCCGGCCGCCGTGGCAACCACCGGTTTACCCGCCGCCCAGGCTTCGAGCACGACAATGCCGAAGGGCTCATTGCGGCTGGGCACCGCCAGAATATCGCAAGCGCGCATCAGATCAATGTATTGCCAGCGCGGAATTTGCCCCAGGAAAATAATCGCGCCGGCGGCATCGACTTCATACGCTCGGCGCACCACGGCCTCCTTTTCGGGACCTTCGCCAGAGACGATAAAACGCGCTTCCGGATAAGAAGCCAAGACCATGGGCACAGCTTCGACCAGCATATCCATACCTTTTTGTAAGGTCATCCGGCCTGGCGAGAAAATGGTGGGCGCCATAGGCGCGATGCCGTAGCGGCCCTTGATTTCGGCAGGATTAAGGAAGCCGTCGAAGGCTTGATAACTGACCCCATTAGGCACAATATGGATTTTTTCCTGTGGAATATGATAGATACGGCGTAGTTCATCTGCGAGGAAATGGCTTACAGCGATCACCACGGAGGCATTGTGGCAACCTGCTGCCTCAGCATCGCGAACCCAGCGCGCGAAGCCATCAAAAAAAACATTTCCATCGCGGCCATACTCTGTGGAATGCATGGTCAACACGCCGGGGGCGCCGAAGCCATCCATGACATATTTCATGGCGTTAGCAGCAAGCCAGTCGTGGGCATGGACGATTTCAAACTTACCAATCATGGAGGTCACTTCATGAAAACGATGGGCCATGGCTTTACACATATGGTCCATGCATTCAACGAAATTTTCGTT
>JAGRHM010000826.1 GCA_020445005.1 Candidatus Competibacteraceae bacterium
GGTAGCGCGAAGCGCCGGGGTGGTTTGAAAACATGATTCCAAAACCGCCTCTCAATTCCTCGCTGCTCCGAATACTTGGCTTGGAGCCGTTAGTGACCACATCCCTTTATGGATATTATTTGTAAACGATTACATTTTTACTGCCAATAAATTTGTGAAAACTAATTGATCGCTATAAAAAATTGGACTTAAACGTGAGATGATGGTGTAATCGGTTACTTTTTACCTCAAGAGGAGAAATGCAAATGGCGCAGATCAAGGATGTCGCCAAGCGGGCGGGGGTGTCAGTAGCATCGGTGTCACGGGTGTTGGCGGGGCATACTGGGGTCACCGAGGCGACCCGCCAGCGAGTTCTGGAAGCAGTCCAGGCGATGGATTACCGGCCCGACCTAGCGGCGCGACGGCTACGTTCTCGCCGGACTGATACGGTTGGTCTGATCGTCTCGGATATTCGCAACCCCTTTTTCACCGAGGTCAGCCGGGCGGTTGAGGACATGGCCTATCAGAACCGGATGCGGGTGATTCTCTGCAATGCTGACGAAAATCCTGAAAAAGAAGCGCTCTATCTCGATCTGATGCGGGATGAAAACGTCAGCGGAGTGATTCTGTCGCCTTCGTTACCAACCTTGGCGCATTTCCGGATACAGGATTACCCCTTTCCTGTAGTGCTGGTCGATCGTTGCGACCGCGAAACCACGGCTGACGCAGTAGTGTTGGACAACACGGATTCCGCCTATCGCCTGACCATACACCTCATCGAACAAGGTTACCGGCGCATCGCTTTCATTTATGGCGCGACCAGTGCTACTGGCCGGCAACGACAAGAAGGTTACGTGACGGCCATGGCGACGCATGGACTGGAAACGCTGACCCAGGCCGTGCCCGCAACGGTGGACGCCGCCCGGATTGCAGCGAGCGAACTGGTGCAAGGGTCTTTATTTCCGGATGCCTTGATGGGAAGTAATGGCTTGATCCTGTTGGGGTTGGTTGAGGCTCTGCGGGAAGCACGGCTTCAGTTTCCGGAACAGATTGGGTTGGCGGGTTTTGACGATCTGCCCTGGACCCGACTGGTGGAACCCGGCATCACCGTCATTGCGCAACCGACCTATGACATTGGCCAAGCAACCATTGAATTGCTGCTCCAGCGCATCGCTCATCCGTCCCAGTCGGTGCGTCGGGTGGTGTTGCGCGGGGAGTTACGAGAACGGGGGTCGAGTGTGCGGCGAAAGGATGCAACGCTTTAGAAGTTGCCGAAAAAACTGTCCCGGCAACCGCCAAACCTGGCAATCCTCTGAATCGAGAAGAGGCTTATCAGGCAGACAAACTTTGGAATTCCGTTAATCGCTCCTTGGCATCTGCACACGATTCAATTACAATTTTTACTTTATTTTCATAGCTTCCCTGGAGTTAGACCCACGTTGGACTGAACGAGCCCAATTCGTTCCCCCAATCGTCCATCCCGGCCTCCGGTTGCGTACCGGAAATGGATTCAAAATCCACCGGTAACGATGCCGTGCAAGCGCGAGTTTCTCCCCCAGCGCCAAAACTCTTCAGGCGCTTAGGGTTGTTCCTCTAAACAACCGTTCACCGATCTAAACTATGACCCATCCCGCCTTTCAGCATTTACGCAGCCATCCTGTTCCCGCCCTGCGCCTGGAGTTCCAGGAATACCGCCACATCGTCACCGGCGCCCGGCATGTCCATCTTGCCGCGGATGATCCGCATAACGCCTTCATGGTTGCCTTCCTGACCGTGCCCCAGGATTCCACCGGCGTCGCGCATATTCTTGAACACACGGCGCTCTGCGGCAGCCAGCGCTATCCGGTGCGCGATCCCTTCTTCATGATGATCCGCCGGTCGCTCAACACTTTTATGAATGCCTTTACCAGCAGCGACTGGACCGCCTATCCGTTCGCCAGTCAGAATAAAAAGGACTTCAACAACCTGCTGGATGTTTATCTGGACGCGGCCTTTTTCCCGCTGCTCGACGAGCGCGACT
>JAGRHM010000827.1 GCA_020445005.1 Candidatus Competibacteraceae bacterium
GGCCAGTGCCCCGGGCTTGTGGATCAGCGCATCCAGGTCGTGTTCCAGGTCGAGCACCTGCTGGCGGCGACGATAACACCGCGGGTGGCAGGCGATCTCCCGTCCGGCCTGCCCGATGGCCACCGTGGTCGGCGAAATCCGGATGCGGACCTCGGTTCCCGGCGGTAACGGCGTGGAATACCCGTTGGTTCGCACCTGGACGCAACCTTTCCCGTCGACCCGGCCATACTGCTCTTCCGTCAGATCCAGATCCTCGGTGAGCAGTGGCAAGAGATGGGGCCGCTCCAGCGCCAGTCCCTGACCCACCGTCAGCGCCCGTTCCTGAATAACTCGCCGCTCATCCGCTTGGCAGGCCTGTCGAAGTAGGGCATTCAACGCTTCCCAACGAGCCACCGGGGGAATCGGGATGAGGTGATTGCGGCGGAAATATCCCACTTCCCCTTCTACGCCCCCTTTCTCATGGCCTTGGGCCGGCGTGCAGAACATGGCTTCGAACCGCCAGTGCGAGCGAAAGGCGATAAAGCGCGTCGTTTCCTGCCGTTGGTGGCCACGGAGAATCTTCTTGACCGCAGAAGCTGGCCAAATGGTCATAGCGCAAGCGTCGAAATACCCCGCCAAAATAATGAAAGGCGTGCTGGTGGGCGTCCAGAAACGCTTGTTGGGTCGCACGCGGATAAGCCCGATGAAAGGCTGCTCCACCGGCCATGCTCCGCACCACGAACACCTGCGCCACCTGGCGCTCGCCGGCCAGATCGACCGCCGCCTCATACCCGTCCACCTGCCCCTCGACCCCCCAATCGTAACTCTGCGGGATAAAGACCTCAGCGCCGAGTAATCCCAGCTCCGCTTTCCGCGCCCGCACGTACTGCCGGACCCGGCGCTCGGAAAGGGGCGATTGCGGCTGCCCGGCGCACAGGCGCGCGTAAATCCGATGCGCGGTATGCCGTTGTTTGCGCGGCGCCTGGCGATCCTGTTCCAACATCGCATCGATGAACGGCTGGACCGGCGCCAAGCGTAGACACGACCGCGCCGGACGTCGCCGCTCCGGTGGCCACGCACTCTCCAACGCTTGGCGTACCAGGCGCCGGTGAACCCCCAATTGCCGCGCCACCCCAGCAATGGTCCCAACGCCAAACTCATATTCCCGTCGAATCTGTTCGAATAGTTCCACCTTCTGTCTCCGGTTCATCAGGGCTCCTCGGTCGCCTGAAAATCAGGTTAACAGAGTAGCGTTAGCGACATTCAGATGGGCCAATTCAAAGTGCCGAAGTGGGCCAAATCAGATTACCGAACTCATAGTTCCTGTTCCTGCTGCAATGGCTCTGTTTCCAGGCGATTCGGGGCCTGTTCTTTTATAGAAATGCGTTCTTGCCGCCGCACGATCCAATAATCATGGCAAGCTGACCAACAACCCACGGTCTGATCCTACGCTCCTCATGCGCATCAACGAAATCACCGGAATCCCATCCCTGGGAAGGCGCGCGGGTCCGACCGCGCAACCGGTACGCAGGTGGCCACGGTCATACCCATCAATCACCGGACAGGAGATACCACCGCCGCCCGCCGGTCCCGCGCGCGTCTCACTCTGCGCCCCGCGATCACGCATAACAACGCAGCCTAAACGATGTATTCGATTTGAAATTCATCGAGCGCGAGGCTTGACCTGCAAGGGTCGTTCGCGCGCGCGGGCTGGTCTGGACGGCGGAACACCGGCCACGGAATAGGTTCGTGAAGTCTGGACATGCGTTAGGAGTCTCCTCGAGCAGGGGGCCGCAAGGTCCGTGTGCCCAGCGACGCTGTTTCGCGCTCTGCGGCCCGGCCCAGCGCATCAAAGCGCATCGCCAAATTCAAAGGATGTAATTGTGCCGGGGCGGGCCTTGGGCGCGGCGCTCGCCGGGAGAACGTACAGTAACGAAATGCGCCCCCACCCTCGTCGGCCTCGCCCCCACCCAGCCCTAGCTGTGGATGGCCTGGGCTGGGCGGGGGCAAAAACCGCGATGACCCCAAAGCCATCAACAACCGAACGGGATTCACCGCCGCCCCGCCGGTCCCGTCCCGCAGGCCCCGCGCTCAAAGTTTATTTGCAATGATCAAGCTTGGTGGGCGCGGGGCAGTGTGGGCCAGGCCAAGCCGGTCGGGTCGCCGGCCGCTGGCGCGTAACCGGAAGACTTGAGTGCGGGACACGGCGCACGGGCAAAAAGACGCCTGCGCCCCGCGCCCGATCAAGGTCAGCAGCAAGACCCGCGATGAATGCGGCGCGTTCCGCCCCGCCAAAGCTGGAAATATTCTCGCTGCGCTCGTTGAAAAAGATGGTCACCATCCATTGGTATGGAGAAATTGACACAAATTGCCTGAACGGACACTGGGCTTGAACCACTGTAA
>JAGRHM010000828.1 GCA_020445005.1 Candidatus Competibacteraceae bacterium
TTTCGCTGAAAGTAATCGCTGGCCTCCTGGAGGCTAATAGACCCGTTTTGATCCTGATCTACTCTGTTGAACAAAGCCGGCCGATTCAGTTCACTGGCGGTAATCTGCCCGTCATTATTGTGATCGAATCGACTGAAGCGTTGTTGCACGACCAGGCTAATGAACTGATCTTGCTGCAAATCATTGTCGTTACAGGCGGTCAGGCCGAGAAGCAGGCCAACCGTCAACAAGCTTCCAGACAGCAGACGATGCAAAGTCAGCGGAAACATGAATATTTTTCCCCAGGCAACACCTTGGATATATTGAACGACTGCATGTTTTCCAAAACCCCGATCTCAGCAAATATAACTCATTTATTGAGCACTTAGTCGACAAGGCCGTTCATCAATCGGCCGGTTGATCTGATTAGACGGATCAGCACAGTTGTCCAACTCATCTCGATCTAGAAAGCCATCTCCATCCCGGTCTACGCCGATTCTCCACTCAGTCCCCTTGGGCACGATTGTAAATGTCAACTCCGATCCAGCCTTTGCTAGAAGACGCAGGGATATGGGTGATATCTGCTCATTGCGGCGGTCCGCCTGAAACAGACCGGTCTCGGGTTGATAGACATAACCGCGCTGTTGATTCTCCTGAATGCCTTTTGCGATCCAGCCTACCGTCCCGGAATCCGCCAGCGTATTCATGAGCTGGAATAGCCTAAGCGTCTCGAGTTGGTCGTTGTTAGCCCCATTCAAAGTCATCTGAACGCCTACTGCAGCATGAGTGTCCTGACTGGGATTACCCGGCGGATTAAGATGAAGCGGCAATGGAAGAGACGGAAGGTCTTGTCCAGAAAAAGCTAATAAAAATGCAACCATATTCGCGACCTCCTGATCGCTGCGCATGGCGAATATTCCACCGCCGACAAACCGCTCCAAACTGTCTATGCTGCCATCGTGCGTAATGCCAAAACCTGCAGTGCTTTGTTTCTGCTGCAAGCTAAAGCCGGTCTTCTTATGCAAATTGCGCAATTGCGCTACTTTGAAAGTGGCGTTATCAAAACGCTTCAAAGCAACCAGCATCTGGTGGTGTTCGTCAAATGGACCTACTGACAACGGCACCCAGGTCTCCGTCTCGCCATCCCAAATATGATCAGTGCCACTGCCGGTCGGCAGAGTATGACACGATACGCAAGGTATTCGACTGTGCCTCCTCGGCAGGCTAAAAAGCGCCAGACCCTTCCGGGCATTGCCATCGGGCAAGGGTTCACCCGCACGACCAAACAGACCGGTGCGATAATGCCCTGGCAAGGGCAAATTCGTCGGCAGGCTGTTATCCAGATTTCGATAGGGGTTGGGCGGAAAATAAAGGGTCTTCAGGAAGTCTTTGAATTCCTGCATTTCCGTCATGGTCAACTGCCGCTCGTTGCCCAGCAACGATTGGAAAGCGCCGTTGAAAGCTTCAATGCCCGAGCGATCGCCACGCCAGTGGTGTGGCTCTTGGCCAATAATATCCTGCAGGGTCTGAGTGGTCATTGGCCCTTTCATGGGGTGAAAGCCTTCAAAATTCTTGTTGGGCAGCATATTAGCGCCCAGATTGCCGCCTTCTGGCGGTTCGACTTCCCCGGCGGGATCGCCCAGATCCCAGGCCAAATGATCCATGCGGGCATCCACATGGCAGGAGGCGCAGGAAACATGGCCATTGCCGGAATTGCGGTGCGTGTCATACAGATGTTTACGTCCAGTCTTGATTGCGATTGGCGTTGGATCAAAGAGCGTTAGCCGGGAAATTTCCTTACGGCTTTGGACATCCACGGTAGAAATCGTCATATCGAAGCGATTGAACACGTAGAGCCGGTTGCGCGGTTCGTCCAATGCCAGCGCGATTGGACCGGCGCCGACCGGGATAACGGCGGTTGAACCGGAGCGCGCCCCTCCGGCGTCCACCACAATGACATTACTGGAACCCATGCCCGCGATATAGCCTTGATCGCCGGCGCGGGACCAGACGATGGCCCGGGGATCGCCGATAGAAAGCAATCGTTGGTCCGGTGGCGCTATGGATGAGAGATAGTTTAGATGCGGGTTCAAGTCGATGATCCGGCT
>JAGRHM010000829.1 GCA_020445005.1 Candidatus Competibacteraceae bacterium
ATCGGATAACCGTCCGGGTCTTCGAGAAAGGCAATGATTGTGGTCCCGGCATTCATCGGCCCAGCTTCGCGTAGAATGCGCCCACCCCGCGCCTTCACGTCTGCCGTAGCCTGATACACATCGTCGACTTCCAGCGCGATATGTCCATACCCCGTGCCCAATTCGTAGCGATCCACGCCCCAGTTATAGGTCAGCTCGATGACCGCCTGTTCGGATTCGGCGCCATAGCCGACAAACGCCAGGGTGAATTCGCCGGCTGGATAATCCTGGCGACGCAGTAATTTCATGCCCAGGATTTCGGTGTAAAAACGGATGGAGCGCTCCAGATCGCCCACGCGCAACATGGTATGCAGAATTCGCATGATAGCCTCGCTAAAATGAATGCAGGGAACCCCGCAGGTTTGAAACACCTCGCGTCTCTCCCTCTATTGTAGCGAAAAGCCGCCTGCCATCCTGGGTGAGTCTGTGTCATCGCACCACGCGCCCGAATGACGCCCTGAGCTATTTGTCGAGCGCGTTGGGAAGGAAGTGACTCTAAAATTGAGAGGGTCTGTCCTGTAAGCAATAGACACTGAAGCGACGATGCATTCCAAGACCCATCTGCTCCATCCCTTTCCCGAGAACGTCACCGAAGCAGTGTTCACTGAACTGCTGCGTCATACAGCCGTGCGCAATAGATCTCAATGGATAAAGGGGTGTAGCTTATGAACATACCATCGATCAACATCGCCCATGATCCCCTTCCTAGCATTGGCTTTCCGGGGCCTGCTGAAACGGGCATCGAGGACTTGGTTGTCAACAGCGTATTCTGGATCAAGCTGGGGGTGGAGGCCATCGGGGTGTTGGTGATTGGCCTTGGCGTCGCGATCGCCGTGGTCCAATTGATTCGTCTGTGGTTTTCACCGCAACCGAAAGACTACAATGAAATCCGTTTAACGCTGGCGCGTCACTTAGCGCTGGCGCTCGCATTTCAATTGAGGGCGGATATTCTGTCAACCGCCGTGGCCCCCAATTGGGATCAAATCGGTAAACTCGGGGCCATTGCGGTGATTCGCACCGCGCTCAACTATTTCCTGATGCGCGAGTTACAGGAAACGCATGCTCATGAATCTGAACGACCTGACGCTCGAACAAACCTAATGACCTGCTCAACACCGCTCTGGCTGCCGGCGAAGTTCCCCCGCCGGAAGCCTATGCCAACAATGGCCGTCCGTTGTGGAGTCTGGCGGTATTGGCCGCGTTCTTCGGCAAGACCGAAGCCCAAATCGAAGCCGCCCTCGACGCGGCTTTTACCGATGTCGCGGAGGTCGCCTGGTCTGGCTCCGTGCAGCGGATACATTAGCCACTGACTGGCATGAAATACCTCGCTATCGCCGTCCTGCTGGCCATTCTGGCGGGCACGCTGTTCCATTACGTGCAGCACCAAGGCGACTTGCCTCCTGCAGAATCCGCCGCTGGGTGGAAGCAACGCTAAGGCAGGTCACGGTCCCGGCAGCAGCACCCGCCGCCGTTTCTTGATGATCACCGTCGGCATTTTCGGGGCGGGCGGCGGCGTCTCCGGTTTTGGGGTCTTGACCTTCGGCGCGGGCATCGCCTTCGCCGCCCGATTCGCCAGAATCCGCTCAACCTGCGCTTGCGCGTGGGCCTGCCCGTCCGGCGTCACCAGCTCCACCGGTTCCTCTTGGAGATTAATCCGCATCCCGCCGTTCGCGACGACCTGTTGATAGGTCCGCCGGCTGCCATGCTGTTGCAGCGCCCCGAGCAGAACTTGGGCCGTTCGGGCCTCCACCGCCTGCGCCGCTAGCCAGGCGTGCAAATCGTCACGCGCCGTCAGCGTCAGCGGGCGAATATCGGCGTCATCCAGCGGGAACGCTTGGGGGAACGTGTCAACAACCCTGTGCTAAGAATGGACGTCCTTATGATTCGCTTCACCGCTGATGCAATCGTGGTCGTGCATCTGGCCTTTGTACTCTGGGTAATCCTGGGCAGCCTGCTGGTCGGGCGCTAGCCGTGGCTGGTCGGTCTGCACCTGCCCGCAGTGGTTTGGGGCGTCTTCATCGAATGGAGCGGTGGTATCTGTCCCTTGACGCCTTGGGAGAACGCCCTGCGGCAGTCCGCCGGGGACCACGGTTATCCAGATGGGTTTATTGATCACTATCTCTTGGCGATCCTCTACCCTGCCGGATTGACGCCGGAACTCCAAGGGATCTTGGGCGGCGCAGTCATCCTGCTGAACGGGATCGTCTATGGCGCGCTCCTATGGCGTCGTCGATCCCGGCGATAGGTGTAGCCCCTGCCGACCCGATTGGCCAACATTGGACCGGTTCAATGTGGCTCCGCCTTGGTGTCAGCCCCGTTTTATTTCATTTATCAATACAAAAACATCATTCATGATTTGGCATTACCTTTGCTTTCGACTTCAAGACATCTATCCCACCCGAGGAACTTGCGATGCCTCTGCTTGCCCCCGCGTTCTGTGGTCACCCCTCGGACCATGGCGATAGTTAGCAAATTTTCGTGGGCTTATGCGATGGACCCTGCCTGTAAGCTCAACCTGATGCACCACCGAGGAGATTTGAAGATGACTCCAATGACGCGAGCTGCTTTCTCCGCCGCTGCACTTGTCGTAATGGCCTCGCTATCCAGCGAGACCGCCCTGGCTGCTTGCAACGCCACGGTGAATGGCCGCCCGATGAGTCCTCAGGAATGCGCACTGACCCTTCAAGTCTATGGCCAAGTCGTGCCGGGAGACTATCTGGTGGACAATAACGGCAACTGGGTCAACATCAACAACCCCAGGCACCGCGGTAACACCTACCGGGACGCTCAACGTCCTCGTGGCGGCGCCTGGGGCGGTCGATCCTCTGTCAGCCCGCGTGGCGTCTACGACCCAACCGGCGGTTGTGAAGGCGGCAGTTGCGTTAATATCATCGACTAAGCAACGACCGTGCGCATTCCATGATCGAGCATGGTTATGTCAAGGTCGAAGGGCTGAAAGTGAATTACGCCTTTGCCGGTCGGGTCGCCACCGGATGATGACTAGCGATTCCGGCAATCCAGCGTCGCCATCCAGCCGTCCTGGAGCAGCGTCTTAGCAAGAGCGCGTTCATCGTCTTCTATCGCGGCGTAGAGGCGGGCCGCGAACTGCGCGGCTTCCGGATCGCCCTGCCGGCTGGCCCAAATTCACCAGGCGTAGGCCATGAACGCATCCTGGGGAACGCCGTCTCCGACCTCGTAGAGTACGCCGAGGCTGACTTGCGCCAGCGGATACCCCTGACAGGCCGATGCTCGCAGCCAGCGCAACATCACGGTTGTGTCCTCATCGCCCAGGCGATATTCAGCCAGCGCAAACTGGGCAGCGGCATTGCCGGTTGCGGCCTGCCGCCGGATTTCGGGCGGCGGGGGCGGAATAACCGCAATGAGTTCCACCTCGGGTTCTGTACAGGTGGAAAGCGCCCCTGAAAAAAGAGCACAGTGATCAAGCGATGAATCGGCCTCATGAAGGTCACCGAACATTGAGAAAGGGTTCAATCGGTTCAGGGGAGATCAAAACCTTGCTCATCCTCGGCCAAGCCCGCCTGTTCAAATAACGCCGGCCCCAGTTCCGATACCACCGCCTCCGTGCAAGGAAGATGCGCGATCGATTTGCCGTTTTTCTCCACGACCACCCTGGCTTTTTCGCCCCAGCCTTTGCCGATGGCGGTGTACACCACATAGGCATACGCGTCCTTGGTAAATCGTAGATAGGCGCCACCCCCGCCAGAAAAGGCCAGGGTTCCGGCAGTGATGCCGACGTGTTGCGGTTGTGGGAGGTTCGGCCAGACGAGTTCGGGCGCATCCGGGGAGCCGAAGCGGTATTGGAGCGCCCCAGCGGTCGGCGATCGATTACCGGAAGCACAGACCGCCACGGCCTTTTTGCCGGTGACGCAGGCAAACAGCACCGGTTCATCAGCGGCGCAATGGGTTTTCAAGCCCCAAGCCGGGACGGAAGCGAGGATCAGCGGTATAGTCAAACAGTTTTTATTAGGGCGACGGGAGGGGTAAGCAAGGGGCGTTCTTTAGGTGTTCGGTGGCTTTATGGAATATTCGCCCTGAATCACTTGCACTCTTGCCGGAATCTTGTAGCGTTCAAAAATATCGTAGCCCTTTTTTAACGCTTCCCAGAATTCGACAATTTCTTTGTATGGTACCGACTGAAGCGTCGCCGATTTTTCCGGAAACCGATATTGATTAAAAAAATCCATCAACCACTTTATCGCGCGTGCGAAAAAACCGGTTACCGCTGGCGTTTCTTGCTCAAACAGGTAGCGGGTTCGCGCATCGGTCATGCGAAAGGGAAAGATATCAATCCGGAAGAAGCGCTGGCCCCCGCTCAACGCGGCATACGCCAGCGAATAAATCTCTTCGATGTATTGATCTTTCATCGCGAGACAACCCGACGAACCGGTGTAACCGTGCACCATAATGTAGTCGCCAGTGCGCCCGTTTGCCCGATCGAAGGCATTTGGATAGCCAATATTAAAGGCCAAGTGATACTTGCTTCTGGGATGCATTTGACCCGGATGCACGGTATAAAAACCTTCGGGTACCTGATAATCACCCTGTTTGAATTTTGGCCCCAGTTTGCCTGACAATCCGTAAATGAAGTAAGACTTGAAAAAACGATAAGTTCCCTCTTTTTCTATCCAGGCTTCAAGGATGCGCTCAGACTTAAACGCTCTAAAATAAACCGGGCGGCCCCACTGTAATCCTTTGCGTTCCATATCGCGAGCTAAAACCGGTCTAACTTGATGGTAGATCGCTCTCGACTTATCAGTGTGTTCGATCATTGCTGCGGCTTGGAGGCGCGGGGCATAGCCGATCGATCCAGAGTAAAATAGCCCTATCGCTAGAGAGATCAGGATAGTTTTGATCGTCATCAAACGCCCTCTATGTTTGCCCATCATTTTACAAGGGTAGACGCTGTTGTCGACACTGGGCTTGAACCACTGTA
>JAGRHM010000830.1 GCA_020445005.1 Candidatus Competibacteraceae bacterium
CGGCGTCGGTAATGACAATGCCTTCATGCGCATGTTCGAAAACGCTGGCCGCAAGTTGCAAAGCTTGTTCATTCTGCTTGCGTTCCGTGATGTCCTGGATGCTCTCCATGGCGGCAACGATGCAACCCTGGCTGTCGCGGATCGGCGCGGCGGTAAAGTAGAGCCATTTGCCCAGCTTCGGCAGAAAAGTCTCTCCCTCCAGGACGCGCTCGGCCAACTCCTGCTCGCGAATGCCTGTTGGGTAATGACGATTCAGTTCTTCCTGTTTCGCATTATCCAGAGTCAAATCGGCCAGCACCGGTCGCGGCGCATCATAAAATGCCCGCCATTGATGGTTAGTGCCGACCATTTGATCGGCAGGGATGCCGGTTAACGCGGCGCAGGTTCGGTTCCAATGGGTGATGCGGTGCTCCAGATCGATGACGAACAACGCCACTGGGCTGCCATCCAGCATGCGCCGCAAGCGGGTCTCGCTTTCCGCTAATCCCCGTTCGGCTTCTCGGCGTTCGGTGAAGTCCTGAACGCTCTCCATGGCGGCGACGATGCGCCCCTGTCCATCGCGGATCGGCGTGGCGGTGAAGAACAACCACTTGCCAGCTTTTGGGAAGTAATCCTCGCCTTCCAGAACCCGTTCGGCCAGTTGCCGTTCCCGGACGCCGACGGAATAATGCCGATCCAGCTTATCCAGGTCAGCATTTTCTAACACGAAATCCAGCAAGCAGGAACGTGGTTTATCGTAGAATATCCGCCAATGATCGTGGGTACCTATCATTTGTGCGGCGGTCATCCCGGTCATCGCCTCGCAAGCGTGATTCCAATAGGTCAGCCGATGCTCGTGGTCGATGACAAAGAGGGGGATCGGACTGCCATCCAGAATGCGCCACAAGCGGGTTTCGCTATCCACGAGCGCCTGTTCCGCCCGTTTGCGTTCAGTAAAATTGCTGGCAGTGATCACTACGCCCTCAAATTTTCCTTGAGGGCTGTAAATAAACTCAGCGCCGACTTTAAAGAACCCAGCCGGCTCACCACTTTGCTTCAGCAAGCTGTGCTCCGCCAGGTAACTGCCCCGACGGGCAATGGTCTCTACCCAAATTGAAACCGACAGAGTGCGCTGGGCGAGCAGGCTTTGTTCATAAACAGTCAGCGCCTCAGCAGGCAGCAAGGTATCTATGCGAACGCCCGGCAAGGTCTCCGGCTCAAAATCGAGTTCCCGATAAGCAGCAGAGTTGACCTGAATAATCACCCCGTCTGGGTCGGTTACGATCAGTGCATCCTGCATGCTTGACAAGACCTGTTGCACAAATCGCGACAGTTCCCGTTCGCGCTTGACCGCTTGATCGAGACGATTCCGTTCCACTTCCATGGTTTCGATAATCTGATCCATGCGCTGGGTGAGGGATAACAGGGCGTGGTCGCGGTTAGCCACCGCGCGCCGCAGCGTCTCAAGCTCCTCAAGAAGACGGTTTTCGTCTTCGCTCATGCGCACGTTCCTGAGCATAGCAGGCGGATAATTTTCGCCACGGCCCGCGGCGTTACCCGCACTACGGCTGACGACAAACCGATGTGGAACGCCGCTGCTTCAGCGATGGTTTTAGTCCGCGCTACAATTCGATTCAAACCAGTGCTGATAAGTAGTGCTTGAACTGACCTCATGGGTAGGGTGGATAAGCGCAGCGCAATCCACCTTTGAGTCACACCGATGGTGGATTGCGCTGCGCTTATCCACCCTACAATTTGCCAA
>JAGRHM010000831.1 GCA_020445005.1 Candidatus Competibacteraceae bacterium
GAATGACCTCGATGCGGTCGATATCACCCAGCGGTAAATCCTGAATTTCCCAATATACGCCGGAAAAGGCCGGCGTATAAATGGAGCGGCCATCGATCATCACCAGCAGTTTGTTGGCGAAGCGCCCATTGAAGCCGCGAATGCTGATCGCCCAGCGATTGGCGTCAATGCGGGCGACCTCCATGCCGGGCGCCAGACGCAACGCTTCGGTCAGGGTGGTGACGCCAGAGCGGCGGATATCCTCATTCGTAATGACGAAAACCGCGGCGGCGCTATCGGCCCAGGGTTGGTATTGCCTGGCGGCGGAGATGACAGTGACTTGCATTAAGTCTTCAATGTTCAGCCCGGTCAGATCCGGGGCAGCGGCGGCGACCGGACGCAGCAAACTGCTTAACGCCAGTCCGGTGACCAGGATCAGTGCGCCCCAGGTTTTGTTGTCAGAAATGGGTTTCCGCATCATTCGATACCCTAAAACCGCCAATCCAATCTGACGTAAACGCCGCGCTCCACTTCCGTGCTTGCGGAATTTGTGAAAGCCGAACCATATTCCAGATGGGGGCTGTCGAGCAGGTTCTGTCCCACGATCGCCAACTCTACATCCTTATACGGTTTCCAACCCAGGCGGGCGTCCAGCGTGGCGTAGCGGTCCACTGGCGGATCACGCAAAGCGCCGACCGAGCGAAACCACAGGTCGAATTCCAGACGATCGCTCAAATCCAGGGTGGAGAACAGGGAGAACTGCTGCCGGGGACTGGAGCCCTCGGCGGCGCTCAGACTCAACACATCAATGCTGCCGTCATCCAGCCGCAAATTCGCCTGAAAATAAGTATAGGCGGTGCGCAACCGCCACTTTTCCAGCGGACGCCAATCTGTCGCCAACTCCAGTCCATAGGTATGGCCGCTCATCTGATTCACGAAGGTCAGCGGCAATACCAGATGTGACGGCGGAGCGACTTCGAAGTAGGGCTGGTCCTCACGCACGGTGCGCAGGTTATCATAGATATTGAAGAATCCTGCCAGGTCCAGGGAAAAGCGAGGATGGGGATTGAATCGATACCCCAATTCGTAAGCGATCAGGCTTTCCGACAGAATCGCTGGATTGCCATTGACCGTCACCAGAGCAGGAAAAGGTTGTGGATTCGCCGGGGTGTTAGGCGGAATCACCGACAAATCGTTGTAGAGATCCGCATCGGCCCGCGATGGCGTCCGCACGGCTCGCGAAATAGCACCCCAGATCGTGTGTCGATCATCCGGCGTCCAGGCCAGGCGCGCGTTCGGCTGGATTTCAAAGCCCGTGTAATCATTGTGTTCAAACCGGGCGCCCAGGGTGAGGAATAATTGCTCCTGCAGCTTGATCTCGTCGTGAATGAAGGCGCTGAACAGGTTCAAATCCCGATGATCGGGAATGAGCCCCACGTAGGGTGAATTGCGGATGCGATCCTGGATGAAGCGGTAGCCCAGTCCCCAGATGATGTCCTGGTTTTCGCTCCAGGCAAACCGGTGTTGCAGATCGAAATCAAAGGTATCCTGCGTCTGCCCATTTGTCGCCTCATCGCGCTCCATTCGGTCGTAATAAATCTGCGCCTCCAGTTCCGATGTGGCCGAAAAGGCGTGTCGCCAGCGCGCCTGCAGGTTGCCGCCGGAAAAATCGGCCTGTTCGGCAAAGGTCGTCGTATACGGCGGCGTCAAGGTGCTGAACGTGAGGGTTTGGCCGGCGTCGCCTTGATAAACATCGCCCTGC
>JAGRHM010000832.1 GCA_020445005.1 Candidatus Competibacteraceae bacterium
GGGCGCTCTTGCCGGTGCGTTTGATACTGGCGATCGGCGCCAGTGTGGGCGTGGCGTTCCTGCTAGTGCTGGTGCTGTATATCACCGACCTGGGCCTGTCAGTTTGGGAGCGCTTGCAGCGTGCGCCGACGACGTTCTGGGTCGTTTATCTGTTCATTTTGTGCGTCTTGAGCGGCGGTGGCGCTTACGCGGTCTGGCGCGTATTGCGCTGGGGCCGTCCCAGTGAAAAACCCCGTAAGCCGGCCCCGCCGCCGGACGAGGCGACGCTGCGCGAACGGATGGAGCGCAGCGAAGCCGCCGGGGTGCCGGTTTACGATATCCGTCACGAATTGGAAGAGTTGCAGCGCCGACGGGCGGTGGGCGAAATCATCGTCGCCATATTCGGCGAAATCAGCGCCGGCAAATCCTCGCTGATTCGCGCCCTGCTGCCGGGAACCGATATTGCGGTCGATGTCTGCGGCGGCACGACTCGCGAAGTGAGCTACTACACCTGGACCAGTTCGGCGGGCGACCGTCTGGTGCTGGCCGATTTGCCAGGTCTGAATGAGGCGGACGGCAGTCTGGACCGGATGGCTCGCGACGAAGCCCTGCGCGCCCATGTGATTCTCTATGTGTGCGAGGGCGATCTGACCCGTAATCAGTATGAAGCGTTGCGGACGTTGGTCGATCTGGGCAGTCCGCTGATCGTTGCCTTGAACAAAATCGATCGGTTCACCGAATCAGAATTGACCCTGGTGCGTGGACGCCTGGCTGAGCGGATTGGCGAACAAGTCGAAGTGGCGCCGGTGCAATGCGGCGGCGTCGAGGAAGTGACCCGCATCTACCATGACGGTCGCGAGGAAACTTCCCTGCGCGAGCGCAAGCCGGAAGTTGAGGATCTGCGATGCGCTTTGCAGCGTTATCTGGATACCGATCCGCAGGTGCTGGATGCGCTGCGCGACACGGCGGTGTTCGTGCTGGCCCAGCAGAAACTCGATTCCGCCGTGGCCGAGCACCGGCGCGGCAAAGCCGAGACGATTATCCAGAGCTATTCGCGTAAGGCGGTGTTTGGGGCGCTGGCGGCGGTGAGTCCGGGAACCGATGTGCTGATTCAAGGCTACCTGGGGTTTAATCTGATCAAGGAGTTGTGCGCTCTGTATGAAGTGCCGGCGCGCGAGATGGATACGCAACGGTTCCTGAATCTGGCCGGCAATCAGATCAGGCGCAATTTCAACCTGCTGCTCGCGCTGGTCGGCAATGTATTTAAGGCCTTTCCGGGTATTGGCACAGTGGTAGGCGGCATGATGCACGCCGTGGTGTATGGACTGGTCTTCGAGAGTCTGGGCAAGGCGGTGGCCCGCTCTCTGGAAAGTCGAGGCGATTTGGTCAGCGGGCCGACGTTGCGGATGTTCGAGGATAACCTGAGTGAAGATTTGGAAGCGCGTGCAAAACGTTTGGCCCAACTGGTTTGGGCGCGAAAACGGGAAGAAGAAGCCAATGCCGGAACCACGACCGGTTGACGGCGACGACCATCTGGCATTGGCGCGCGAGAGCCTGCGTGATCTACTGGACGATCAACGAGTGCCGCCGCCAGTGCGCAAGGCGCTGGCCGATGAGTACCAGCAACTCCAGGTATTACTGGAGAAAATCGAGCAGGGGCATATCCATATCGCGGTGTTTGGTCGGGTGAGTGTGGGCAAGTCCGCTTTATTGAATGCGCTGCTCGGCGAGACCCGGTTTTCGACCAGTCCCCTGCATGGCGAGACGACCCGCGCCGCTCATGCCCGCTGGCAGGAATACGACGCAGGCGGAGTATTTTTGATTGACACACCGGGCATCAATGAGGTGGCCGGGGAGGAGCGCGAGCAACTCGCCCATGACGTAGCCAGTCGCAGCGATCTGGTCATGTTCGTGG
>JAGRHM010000833.1 GCA_020445005.1 Candidatus Competibacteraceae bacterium
AACCCGCGCATGAATAACGGGCTGTTGGAGCCGGTCTACTGGAATTGGTGGGTGCTGGGCGTGGCGCTGATGGCGATAGAAGCCCTTGTCCCTGGTTTCTTCTTCCTGTGGATGGGGATAGCCGCGCTGCTGGTCGGACTGGCGCTGACAGTTCTACCGGAACTGGCCTGGACCTGGCAGGTATTATCATTTGCAGTGCTATCCTTCGGCTCCATTGTCGCCTGGCGGCTGCGGTTGCGCCATCATCCCACGCGCACGGCGGATCCCTTGCTCAACCGTCGCGGTCACCAGTATATCGGGCGAGTGTTTACCCTGGATGCGCCAGTGATCAACGGTCACGGTAAAATCCGGGTGGACGACAGCACCTGGAAAGTGCTGGTCGAGCAGGACTGTCCGGCCGGCGCCCGGTTGCGCATTGTCGATGTGGACGGCGTCATGCTCAAGGGCCAGATCGAGATATAGTCGCTGCTCCCGACCTTCCGGATCGAAAGAAAGCGCAGCTTGCCAACTCACCTCGGCAACGGCGGCGGCGGGGTTTCCGTAGTGGGATCCTCGTGAATAAGAACATCGGCATTCGGAAATACCGCGAGGATCGAGGCTTCGACCTCGTCAGCCACGCGATGAGCCTCCACTAGCGGCATGAAGTCGTCCAGCATCAGATGCAACTGGATGAAATAGGTCTGTCCGGAACTGCGGGTGCGCACATCATGCACGCCCCGCACCTGGGGATGGTCGCGCACAATCTGCTTGATTTGAGCATGCACCTCGGGGGACAACTCGCGATCCATTAACAACTGAATGGATTCATGACCAATCTGCCCAGCGCTGTAGAGGATGTAAAAGGCAATGCCGATGGCAAACACCGGATCCGCGCTCGGCCAGCCCAGCATCGCCAGTCCTAGCGCGGCAATCGTGGCGGCGTTGGTCAACAGGTCCGTGGCATAATGCAAGGCGTCGGCGCGAATGGCCGTGGACTGGGTCCGGCGAATCACCTGGCGCTGAAAGAGCAGCAATACTCCGGTAGCCACCATGGCAAATAACAGGACACTAACCCCTACCATAGCGTCATTGAGCGGTTGCGGATACAGCAGCCGGTCGATCGCGTGCAGAACCAGAAATACGGCTGAACCGGCCACAAACGCCGCCTGCACCAAACCAGCTAGTGGTTCAGCCTTGCCGTGACCGAAGCGATGATCGCGGTCCGGCGGTTGCAGGGAATAATGCACCGCCAGCAGATTAATGATCGACGCCGCTACGTCCATCATCGAATCGACCAACGAGGCCAGGACGCTCACCGAGCCGGTCATTAATGCCGCCGCCAGTTTGGCGGCAATCAATACCGTGGCGGTCGCCACTGAGGCATAGGTTGCCAGCCGCAGCAGGCGGCCCGTTCGGGCTGGATCAGGGGTCATCCGTATTTCATCATTCATGGGATTAGATTTCGATTAAAGATTAGGATCGGTTTGCTAACATTCTACCTGCCTTCCCTCGGCGCGACTGAACCATTGAGCCTGCTGGTAACCTTAAGCATCATGTTACCCGTCCATAATCCAGGGCTACGCGGGGGCCGCGAGGATAGAGGAGCTGACTAGGCTTTGAACATCCATGTTTTTTTCAATTACTTAGTGCTATCACAATCCGTGATGGCGGCTTACGCTGTGTTCCGAACAATTTCCAACCGGAAGGAATTGGACCCTATGCTCGAAACCCTGCGCCGCATCGTTCAGGATGTCAGCGCCGCTCCGGATTTGTCCAGCGCGTTGGCGATTACCGTTAACCGAATTCGGGATGCGATGAATAGCGCGGCTTGCACTGTCTATCTCGCCGACGAGGACAATCGTGAGTTTGTGCTGATGGCTACCGCCGGGCTGAATCCGCAGGCCATTGGCCAGATTCGGCTGAACCGTCAGCAGGGCCTGATTGGTCTGGTCGCCGAGCGACAAGAACCCCTGAACCTTGAGGATGCGCCGCTCCATCCACGCTTTTATGCCGTCCGCGAGGTAGAGGAGGAAGCCTATCATGCCTTTCTGGGCGTACCGCTGATCCAGTACCGGCGCGTACTGGGAGTATTGACCGTCCAGCACAC
>JAGRHM010000834.1 GCA_020445005.1 Candidatus Competibacteraceae bacterium
GCCCACTGCGCCGGAAACTGCCAAAAGAGTTGTAAACGCCACCGCCGACAACAATTGATAGTTCATGGCTGTATTCTCCTATGGGTGGGTCAAGGGTTGTAAGGGCCTTGTTGATGATCGGATTGATGAATTGACCGAGCACGATTCTGACTGTGGCAAAAAGTGCTTCAATGATGACGAGCAGGGCGAGAGAAACCCTGCTACAAGTCGCTGATGCGGCCAGGAGCTGAGGTAGACTGACTTGCGAGCAGGGTTGAGGCGACGGGCAGCGGTTTCAACCCTTCACGCACACCACTTGCTTGAGGGTATGTAAAATCTCCGTCAAGTCGCTTTGATTCGCCATCACTTCATCGATATCTTTGTAAGCGCCGGGAATTTCGTCCACCACCCCCCGGTCTTTCCGGCAAATCACGCCCGTCGTTTGCTGGGCCAGATCGCTCTCGGTGAATTGCTTCTCGGCGGCGGTGCGGCTCATGCGGCGACCCGCGCCATGCGCGCTGGAGCAGAAACTCTCAGGATTCCCCTTGCCGCGCACGATATAGCTGCGCGTACCCATGCTACCGGGGACGATGCCCAAATCGCCTTCGCGGGCGCGGATCGCACCCTTGCGCGTGACCCAGACATTGGCGTCGTAGTGGTGTTCCTTAACCACATAGTTGTGGTGGCAGTTCACCACTTCCGACGTGACCTCGAAAGGCGGCAGATGGCGGGTCAGGGCGGCGATCACCAGATCGAGCATGGATTGCCGGTTCTGCATGGCGTAGTCCTGCGCCCACTGCACCGCTTCAACATAATCGGCGAAGTGTTCAGTCCCCTCCGGGAGATAGGCCAAATCCCGGTCCGGTAGCTGAATCATCCAGCGTTCCATATCCTGGCGGGCCAGTTGGATAAAGTAGTCCGCAATGGCGTTACCGATGCCCCGACTGCCGGAATGCAACATCACCCACACCTGATTCGTCTCATCGATGCAGACTTCGATGAAATGGTTGCCCCCGCCCAACGTGCCCATCTGGTTCGTCCATTTGGAGAACTTGCCGAAGGCTTTAAGCAATGTGGGATGCCGGTCGGTCAGCGCCTTCAACCCCGCCTCAAACGGACGCGCGGCGTCTACCAGAACCCGGTCATCGGGATGCTGGCCCCGACCGACGGGAACATCGCGGGTGATCTGGTCAAAGACTTTCTTCAATCTCTTTTCATCGAGATCGTTCGCCGTAATCGATAGCCGGGCGGCGACCATGCCGCAGCCCAGGTCGACGCCTACGGCGGCGGGAATAATGGCTTTATGGGTGGCGATGACCGAGCCGATCGTAGCGCCCTTGCCCAGATGCACGTCCGGCATCGCCGCAACGTGATGGTGGATGAAGGGCAGACTGGCGATATTGGCCAACTGTTGTCTGGATCGCTCATCAACGTCGGCGGTCCAGATTTTGACCGGGACGCGCTGCGCAGAAAGAACGTGTTGAATCGGCATGTATAGTTCCTTTTCCTCCACGGGCGGAAACGTCTGATGATGTGAGATATGGCGGCTACCCTGCCCGTGCAATGCCAAGGTTAGGCAACACCTCATAACCATAATTCATTGTGACTGCTGTTTCGGCAAGGCGTAATGGCAATTTCAGCAAAAGGGCGATCATTTGAGCTAATATCAATCTTTGGAGGGTCTGATTCCC
>JAGRHM010000835.1 GCA_020445005.1 Candidatus Competibacteraceae bacterium
TTTTTGTTCCCGATAACTTTGGCCCGGGGAAAGAGCTTTCATTTGAAAGCACTTTGACCACCACTGGTCTGCCTGCTTGGGCAACTTTAGCGAGCAACGACCCCACCAGAGGAAAGCTGCTTCCTGAGCCAACCTCCATTGCATTAATGGGATTAGGTTTGTTGGGAATGGGTGCTACGATGCGCCGCCGCATGAAGAGCTAAACCGCTCAGCATCGTGCCCTATCCTGACGATTGAACCCCACACCCCGCCCCGGCGGGGTGTTTTTTTCTCTGTTACTCCAACCGAGATGCTCCCCGATTTCACCGCCCCGCCGCATTCAACTGCGCCAACCACGCCGCACCATCGGCGCAATCCAGCAAAGCCTCGCCCAAATCCTCTAACACTACTGGATCATTGATGTCCACCAGCCCCGGCGCGCTGCTCGCCGCCACCGTCTTCCCCAAAACGGCGGCGCACCTGACATAGCAGTACAAGCTAGAAAATCCGTGAAATACCGCTCGATCAACCCTTGACATCCTCCACTTTCACACATAGCCTGCGTCCACCGCAACCGTGTGGGAGAATGATCATGAATATTACTCTGGCCGTCGATGAATACATCGTTGAGCAGGCGCGTAAAGTCGCACAGGCGAACGGCAAAAGTCTCAACCAGGCAGTGCGCGACTACCTGGCGCAGTTAGCCAGCGCTGATCAAAACGTACTGCAAGTCGAAGCCTTCGTTGCATCCGCCAAAAACAGCCCTGGACGGCTCAATCGTTGGAAATTCGATCGCGAGCAACTGCATGAGCGTTCGTAGCTTCATCGACACCAACCTATTGATTTACGCCGATGCTTCCGACGAACCGGACAAGCAGTCGCAAGCTATCGCCGTCATTCGGGAACACCGTCTGGCGCGCACCGGCGTTATCTCCACGCAAGTTCTACAGGAATTTATCGCTACAGCCATTCGCAAACTCACTTTGCCCCCCGAACTCATCCGCGAGCGGGTCGCATTCTATAGTGGCTTCGAGATGATCAACGCCTCGGTGTCGCTTATCATGGCAGCGATCGATTTGCGAGAGCTTCATCAGCTCTCATTTTGGGACGCTATGATTGTGCAGGCCGCTCGCGCAGCCTCCTGTACCGTGCTACTGTCCGAAGACCTGCAAACCAACGCCACTCTTTCCGGGGTGCGTATCGTCAATCCTTTTGCTTAAAGTTCATAGCGCACCACCGCAAACGGATTGCGCGACGACTCCAACCTTGGGCTACCCCCTTGGGGTGATTTTTCGCCGTGTCGGCGACCACTAGATCAAAAGCAATGGCAAACATTACCGCTCCTTGGGATCATCAAGAATATCCGCTAACTTGTAATCCAGCTCCTCGCCGGTTTCAATGACGCGCACTCGCAAGGTTTCATCACCGCTCGGCAATCGCTCGCCTTGGGAAATAATCTCGTAAACTGGGCCGGATAACCCGAACCGCCGCCAGGTGCCAATCAGGGTTTGAGGTTCAATCTGCATCATAAAACGTGTCCTCCATACATTAAAATATCATCGCTCAAAACACCTTGGGCTGATACCGCCCCGGTGCAATAATCCCGTCCGGATCCAGCGCCGCCTTCAAGCGCGTCACCGTCGCCCAAAATTCATCTTCCTCCGCCGGGTTGAGCAACGCCATACCGCGCGTCGCCGCCCGGTAAAGCGGATAGCCCAGACTGTAAAGTTTCTCGACACCTTGTTCATAACACGCCACGGCCCGTGCGACTTCTTCCGAGCCCTGCGCGTCATATTCAATCGTGTACACTGCCGCCAGCGCCCGCTCATTAATCAGATTCACCGTTACATGGCAATCGAAGCCCTGCGCAGTAAATAATGCCTCCATCGCCTCGTTCACCTGCCGCAAATCCTCCGCACGACACGGTAGAATCGGCGCCATCCACAGAATGCCGACCCCATCGCCCGCCAAGTCGGCCTCGTCGCCTAAATCCGCTGGCCAACCCCTTGCTCGCCGCCAATACGCGCCGCGCAGGAAAAACCCGGTCGGTCGTCCGCTATGCATCCCGGCTAGCGCCTGGGCGGCGCGAATCTTCTTGCCCAACCCCGGCGCAATCCCCAACTCATCACAGAACCGCGCCGCCCATCCGCCCAGTTTCAATACCATTGGCGGCAAAAAAATCACGTTTGCCCGCACGCCGCGCAACGCCTGTTTCAGCAACCGCCGATGCAAGCGCACCTGCCCCCGTGGTCCATAAAACGCACCCGACATCGTCCACGCCCCAATCCCCGCCTCCCGCCGCAACTGCTGACGCAACTCGGGAGTCAACCGGGCGGCGTTTGGCAACCGGTCGCGCGGAAATGGCCCAGCGCTGGCCAACGCGCGCAGGTCATTGCCAATATGCGGCACACTGTGTAAAACCCGCTGCATCCGCAACCGCCGCAACTCGGGAAGCGCTCCCAATAAATCTGCATCCTCGGCGAACATCACTAGGAACGGACAAAAAGACTCAGGAATCGGTAACAACCACAACCCCAACCGCGTCACAATGCCGAAATTGGATTGAGTAAACAGCCCATCCATAAATGGCCCAACGCCATAAGGGTAAACATGGGTGGTTTTTGCACCGGGATAATGGCCAAACCCGGTTCCCAACACTTCGCCGGTTCCCAGCACCACCTCCATCCCCGAGATCGTCTGCAAGCGATTGCCATAAGGGGTATGCCCAAACCCACGCTCCACAATGTTCCCGATCAAACTGGAGTTTGGCCCGGCCCCGGTGCAATCACACCAAAAAGGCATGTTCTGCTCCGTCAGATACGCCGAAAGTTGTTGCTGCGTCACCCCCGGCTCGATCACCGCATAACCCAGTTCCCGATCCACTTCATGAATGCGGTTCATGCGTCCCAGATCCACAATCACCTGTCCATCCAGCACTGGACAGGCATCGCCATAACCCCAATTCTGCCCGGCGCTGATCGGATACAACGGTGTCCGATACTGACGCGCAGCACGCACGATCCCCACGACCTCATCGCGGGAACCGGGCTTCAGCACGGCCAGCGGCCAGCGACTACTGTTCGAACAGGTGCGGGCATAGCGAACCAGATCAGCGTCCGCTATGAAAACGTGCGCCTCACCCAGCAAAGCGCGCCACGCCGCCACAGCAGCGCTCGGGTTCAGTTCCGTATCAACATTTTTGGACATCGATTTAGATCCAGGCATACCCAAGGTGATACCCTAGGCTAAATTGCATCGCCCTTGCAAGGCTAAAAACGCTCATCGTTAAACCCTAAAGGGGCGTCCTAACCTTAAGTGTCCACCTGAAGTTCAGCTAAATTCTGTCTTGATATTGGGGTCCACCTCAGTTGGACCCAACTGGAAGCAGTTTTACTTTCCAATACAAAAATCGCTAAAAATCCGCCCTAGTAAATCATCGGAAGTAAACTCACCCGTAATTTCCCCCAGGGCATTCTGCGC
>JAGRHM010000836.1 GCA_020445005.1 Candidatus Competibacteraceae bacterium
CTTCCTGATTGGCCTGACCGGCGGCGTTCACTGTTTCGGCATGTGCGGCGGCATTGTCGGCGCGCTGACCCTGGGATTACCGCCAGCACCAGGACCTCCGCTGCTTGCTCGCCTGCCGTACCTGCTGGCGTATAACCTGGGGCGCATCCTCAGCTATGTCGTCGCCGGCGCCTTAGCGGGCGGCATTGGAACCTGGACTGCCCATCTGCTATCGATCCACCACGCGCAATTGGGTCTGCAAATGCTTGCCGGCCTGTTTATGATCCTGCTGGGACTGTACTTGGCGGGCTGGTGGTCAGCACTCAGTCGCGTGGAGCAGGCCGGAGGCATCCTCTGGCGACGGATTGAACCCTGGGGACGACGCTTTCTGCCAGTGCGCACTCCTGTTCAGGCATTCAGCATCGGGCTGATCTGGGGTTGGCTGCCCTGTGGACTGGTCTACAGTGTGCTAGTCTGGGCGGTCGGCGCCGGTGGCGCGCGGGAGGGCGCTTTGTTGTTGCTAAGCTTCGGCCTGGGCACATTACCTGCTCTGTTGGCCATAGGGACGGCGGCGGCGACGCTGGCCGGGTTTGTCCGTCGTCCAGCGGTGCGCGCTACGGTGGGAATATTAGTCATGCTATTCGGGACGTATGAGATCGGCTGGGCTGTAAAATTACTGTAGAAGCTGTATTAGCATAGTCGGTACAATTCGCTGCAAAATAAGCATTCCTGCCAGCAACCCCGACCAGGCAGGCGATGAAGGACCCGTATGAATTCATTGTTGCTATCATTGATCCTGGCCTTGCTGGTGGTTATCGTCCTGCTGAGCGCAGCGTTGTGGCGTACCCACTACGACTATAAAAAACGTAAACACACTCATGAGTTGCTGCGGTTAGCGGCGGTCGCCTTCGAAACCGCCGAGGCGATGCTGATTACTGACCGGAATGGCGCTATTCAACGAGTCAACCCAGCGTTTACGCGGGTGACCGGTTATACCGCCGATGAGGTGATCGGCCGGAATCCCAAGCTGCTCCAGTCTGGACGACATAGCGCGGAGTTCTACGCCACCCTCTGGAATGAGCTGTTGACGAAAGGACACTGGACAGGCGAGATTTGGAACCGGCGCAAAAACGGCGAAATCTATCCTGAATGGACCTCGATCGCCGCGATGCGCGACGAGAAAGATAACATTCTCTATTTTGTCGCCAGCTTCTTCGACATCAGCCGGCAAAAGGCCGCAGAAGCGGCTTTACATCGACTGGCCTACTACGATCCGCTGACCCAGTTGCCCAATCGTCAACTGTTTCTCCAACACCTGGGGGCTGCTCAGGCCAGCGCGCGACGTAACCACCGTTTCGGCGCCGTGTTGTTTGTAGATTTGGATGACTTCCGACGGATCAGCGATGCCCGGGGCCATGAAATCGGCGACCGACTGCTCCAGGAAATCGCAGCGCGGTTGACCCGGTTTCTGCGCGTTGAAGATATCGTGGCGCACTTCGGCGGCGATCGGTTCGCCATATTGCTGGCTAGCCTGGCGGATGCGCAGGAAACCGCCGTTCGCTTTGCCCGCGGCGTTGCGGAAAAGGTCCGTCTGGCCCTGTCGATGCCGCTCCAGCAACAGAATAACACTTATGTACTCGGCGCCAGCGTCGGCGTCGCTCTGTTCCCCAACCCGGGAAACCCTATAGACGAACCGCTTAAGCAAGCAGAAACCGCGCTGAATCAAGCCAAAGCAGCCGGAAGAAATGCCGTGCGCTTTTTCGAAGCCGCCATGCAGACTCAAGTGGAAAACCGCGTGGCGCTGGAGAGCGAGATGCGTCGCGCCATCGAACGCAACGAATTGCGGCTTTACCTGCAACCCCAGGTGGATGGCGAAGGCCGTATCATTGGCGCTGAGGTGCTGTTGCGCTGGCAGCATCCCGAACGCGGCATTGTGCCTCCCGATCACTTCATCCCCCTGGCGGAGGAAACCGGCCTGATTATCGCCATGGGCGAGTGGGTCTTACTGGAAATTTGTCGCTCGCTGGCTCAAATGACGGCCGCCGGCCACTCGCTGCGACTAGCGGTCAATATCAGCCCTCGTCAGTTTCGCCAGCCCCACTTCGCGACCCGGGTCAAGGCCGCGCTGGCCGCCACCGGCGCTGATCCGGCCTGGCTGACTCTTGAAATAACCGAAGGACTGGCCATTCAAGATATTAAGGGTACGATCGCTATTCTGTCTGCACTAAAAGCGCTCGGTATTCATCTTTCCATTGATGATTTTGGCACCGGCTA
>JAGRHM010000837.1 GCA_020445005.1 Candidatus Competibacteraceae bacterium
CCTGTTGGGACCACGCGGCGCGGCCGTCCTTAAACGTGGCTTTCCTGTGACCTATTTGTTCGCCCAGGCGCGCATCGTATTCACGGTCGCCCGCCAGCGTTGCCATGACTGGTTCGATCCACCTGGATGTCTGACCCTCTGGAATCTGCCTGCTGCCGTAGAAGATCAGTTCGAGGCGCACTGGTCGCACTGGCTGGATGACGTCGAGCAGTGGCGTTTAGTGTTTGCGGCCTTGGCAAAGATGTCGCCCAGTAGCGATCTGTTGCAGACCCTGGCGGAGTTTGATCTGATCACGCCAGCGCAGATCGAAGCAGTGCAGAAATTGAGGCGTTCGGCGGAAAAGCGCGCAGTGCCGTTGTCCGTGATACATACGGTGAATGATGAAACGCTGACCCTACTGGCAGCCGGTTTTGCGCGCGGGGAACCGGGGCAACTGGCGGTTCCCTACGCCCGTCTGGATGATGCGGCGCAATGAAGTTCTCCAGCCGGTTACTGCGCAAGGGAACGCTGATCCCGGAAACCCGCGTGGTGTTCCAGCGCTGGCAGGACGGCGAGTCGGTGGCGGCCAATGTGCAAGTGGCGCTGGCGGATAATCCGACCGGTGCCCGGTCGGCAAACTGGCTCCATGAAGTCGTGGCGACCTTGCGCACTCGCCTGGGGGAAATGCCGGCAACGGAATTGCGCAGTCTGGCGGCGTTGGCGCGATCCGGAGTCAGCGATCCGGTCTGGCAAGCATGTTTGCACTGGCACGCGGCGCGGGTAGACGCCCTATACTACCCTTTCATGACCGAGTGGCTGTTTACCGAATATCAACGGGACGCGGATCGGCTGAGCGCAGCGGATGTCGCGCCGTGGGTGCGTCAGCAGGTGGCGGCGCTCAAGGGCGAAGATGCAGCGCTTTCCGAGTATGGGGTCATTCGGGCAGCGCGGGATCTGTTGCGCACGGCGGCAGATTATGGCGTGCTAAGCCGGACTCTGTTGAAGACATTTCCGCCGTATCGCCTGCCGGATGCGGCCTTGCTGTATCTGCTCCATGCCTTGGCGGAAACCACGCCCAATGCCCGGCGCTTGCTGGAGTCGCCAGACTGGCGGTTATATCGGTTGGAGGCGAGCGAAGTTGAGCGGGAGGTATTGCGCCTGCATCAGCACCGCCAGTTGCATTACGACGCGGCGGGGAGTCTGGCGCAATTGACTTTGCCTTATCCGTCGGCGGCGGATTATGCGCAGAGTCTTCCGCCATGACCCGCTTCATTTGACGATGAAGAGGACAACGCATGATCTCCGACTGGAAAACCCGCCTGACCGAGCAACTCGAACCGGTGTTGATGCAGCCCGACCCCCGACCCCAACTCAGCATCCATCACGATCTACCCTACGCCGTCTTCCACTATCCCCCCGATCAGGAATTCCCCTTGCGCCAGGAACTGGCCCTGTTGCGCACTCGCCTGGAACACGCCGGCAAGCGCATCACTACCCTTTCCCTTGCCGAATGCCTGACCGCCGCGCTGGAGGCCGAAGAAATGACCGCCGAGGTGCTGGCGGCGGATGAACAAGCGGTTGGCCTGGATACGGTGATCGACACCGTTTCGGACATTATCAGCGTTGCGCAACCGCTGCATCGCCTGGTGATGGATCGTCTGCCTGTTGACCCTGATCCATTGCACGACCTGGTCTTCATCGTTCGGGTCGGCGCCCTGTTTCCTTTTTATCGCACCGCGCCCTTGCTGGAACAGATGAAAGGCCAGTTACACGCGCCAACCGTGCTGTTTTACCCCGGTGATCGCGACGGCGTGGGTCTCAGTTTCATGGGCCTGCTGGATGCTGACTACAACTACCGGTGCCGAATCTTTTAAGAGCGACTCCCATGCCCACCGTCATCAAAGATCTGTTCGCCAACGACATCAACCGGATCATCGAGGAAGTCATCAAGGTTGATCAGACCGATGAGCAGATTCTCGACCGGGAATTCCGGGAATATGTGGTCACGCCGGCCATCAAAAAACGCTTCCAGGAGATTCTGGAACATTACCGGATGACCCTGAATCAGTCGCATGAACGGATTGGCGTCTGGGTATCCGGTTTCTTCGGGGCCGGTAAGTCAAGCTTCGCCAAATACCTGGG
>JAGRHM010000838.1 GCA_020445005.1 Candidatus Competibacteraceae bacterium
TCACCGGCGACCGGATTGAATTTACCAACAGTCCCTGGTCGTTTTCGACCAAAGCCACGCAACAGGAACTCGGTCTGGAACGACTGGAGATTCTAAACGACTTTACCGCCCTGGCCTTGTCACTGCCACTGTTAGCGCCCGATGAACGGCGCGCGGTTGGCGCTGGCGAGTCTGTAGCGGACGCGCCGATTGCCCTCATTGGACCAGGCACCGGTTTAGGCGTATCGGGGCTGGTATGGTCTGGAGCGCATTGGATTCCCTTGCAGACCGAGGGCGGCCACGTCACATTTTCTCCGGTTGATGAACGGGAATGGCAAATTGGACGAATTTTGCACCGACAATTTGGTCATGTCTCACCGGAACGTCTACTCTCGGGACCTGGACTGGTCAACCTCTACCATGCGCTGGCGGAACTCGAAGGCTGGTCGCTGGAAACATTGACACCTGCCGATATTACGGACCGGGCTTTGACCGGAACGTGTTCGCATTGCCGGGAAGTCGTGGAATTGTTCTGTGGGGCGTTGGGCACCGCGGCGGGTAACCTGGCGATTACGCTGGGCGCACGGGGCGGCGTTTATATCGGCGGCGGCATCGCGCCGCGCTTGGGGGATTTTTTCGATCAGTCGACGTTCCGGCGGCGATTCGAGGAGCGTGGGCGGTTTAGCGACTATTTGGCGGCGATTCCCACCTGGGTGATTACTGCCGCCAATCCGGCCTTGCGCGGCGTGGCGGCGGCGCTGAATTAAGGATCAGGCTGTTGAGTATTCATCGATGTATAACGTATTGATTTTGGCGGCCATGATAAAGTCGTTCTCGTGCAATCCGCCGATCTTGTGGGTGTAAAACAGGATATTGGCATATCCCCAGCCGAAGGTAATGTCCGGGTGGTGTCCTTCCGCCTCGGCCAGATCGCCAACCCGGTTAACAAAGGCCAGAGCGGCAGCGAAGTTTTTGAAGGCAAAGCGCCGCTCTAGCCGGGTTCCGCTTTCCAGCAATCGCCAGCTGGGCGCCTGCGGTAATAACGCCTCGGCTTCACCTAAAGCAAGCGGAGGAATACCGCCTTGACAGGGTGTGCACGTTTTTTGGGACCATTCCATCAGACACCTCGATGACGCATTTAAAAACCATGGACTGTGGTTTTTTGGAACGCCAAAGCGGGGAAAAATCCGCCTGCATTCGGCTGTTCGCTTATACTAACTGTTCAAGTATTGACCCAAATTGGAGAATTTGCATGCGATACGCCTTGCTTGTTGCACTGAGCGCGGCCTTGACGACGAGCTTTGCCTCTGCGCAGTCGCCAGGCGCTGCTGAGGAACCCGAAGATAATGCAGAAATTGTAGTTGATGGGGAAGTCATGGCCAGCCGTGCAGCGGTTCAGAAGTTTAGTAAGACGCTCAAAGAAGCACTCCAGCAGGCCATTAAGGCCGGGGGACCGGCGAATGGCATCACGGTTTGCCATGATCAGGCCGACCAGATCGCTGCCCGCTTGTCCGAAGAACTGGAGATGCTGGTAGGGCGCACTAGCCTCAAGGTGCGTAATCCCAATCATACGCCAGATGCTTGGGAAACGGCGGTGCTCAAGCAGTTCGAGGCGCGTAAAGC
>JAGRHM010000839.1 GCA_020445005.1 Candidatus Competibacteraceae bacterium
GGATCGTAGGTCACGGGAGCCAGGAAAGTGATCAGGTCCGTGGGGTTATGTGGATGGAGGAGGCCGGTGCGCAGATCCAAAGTGCCATTTTTCACATTAAATAACCAGGGATCGGTGTTCAGATGGCTGTATTCAATGAGCAGGGCATGTTTCGTCAGTTTTAGTCCGGCGGCAATGGTGCGCTCATTCTCGGATTGCACCGCCCATTTCAACAGGGCTTCCGCTTGGATCATCAGCGACTTGCGTCGGTCTTCATCTGCTTCATGGGCCGCGCGCCGGGCAAAAGTAGCCGACTCTTGGGCGATGAGACGCGAGAGACCGTCGACAAAACCGGTCGCGATCGATCCTTCGCCGGTAGGATCCGGACGCCAGAAGCGGCCCGTCCACAGGATCCAGCCGAGCCCCAACGCATACGCGATTTTTCCCTGGTAGTAGTGACGAATGCGGTGTGAGTTCGCTAAATGCGTACAGGCGCTGACGGTTGGCGGGCTATAGACGCCATCACCTTGGGCTATTGACTCACTGGAAAGTGGGGGCGCCGGGGTGGATGAGGGTGAGAGAAGGGGATCCAACGCAGCGGGGAACAGGGGCGCAGCTGCGCTCAAAGCCTCAAGTTCTTCCAGCGTATGGCCCTGATTCAACCAGTCCGACACGTCACCCTTGGTGGCTAATCCTGGCAAGGCCAGGATGCGCACTTCGCGCACATGATCGTGTATGGCCCGAGCAATCGCTTCCATGTGGGCGCGGCCAGGGTCGTCATTATCGGGAAGTAAGACGACGCGAGCAGCGCCAGCGAGTTGTGTGGTGTATTCCCGGCGCCACTTGGCTTTTTGGTCGGGTTTCGCCGCTCCTTCAATATTAGTGGTCGCGGTTAGACCCCCTGTGGCAAGACGGTCGCAATCCTTCTCGCCTTCGACCACGAAAATTGTCGCCCCTTGAGCAATCGCAGAGCGCAGATGCGGTAACCGGTAGAGTACAGCGAGACCAGAGCCAGCCTTGTAAGTCCAGGTCCCCGCTGCTGAGCGATGACGAATGCGGAAATCTTTGGGCGCGTATCGGACCTTCTGACGAACCTCGACGCCGTCAACATCACAGTAACTGTAGGTCGCTACGATTTGCCGCTGACTCGTCGATGGTTCCGGGGTGAGATCCAGGGCGGCGATGATGTGTTCGTAACGACACCCCGCGAAACAGTGCAGCAACAGGCGGCCATTCATTTTGACCGACAGCGAGGGAGTTTTATCTTCGTGGCAGGGGCAACGGGCGCGGTAACCGTTGCCGGAGCGTATCGGACGATAACCGGTGACTCGCTCTAAAGCAGCTAAGGCATCGTCGAGCGGATTCATAGCCGCTCCCGAAAGGCGTCAAGCCGGCTAGTAGCCGGTCCGACGACAGAAGCGAAACGTCGCTCGTTCGGCCAACAACGCTGGCAAAGGTACGGTTCCAGGGCACAGGGCGTCAGCGCCCCATGCGTCTTAGCCGCCCTCCTGTTCAGCGGTCGATCAGTATAGACTTTCATGAAATGCCCTTTTTAAAGGCGCACAACCACCTTTTGGGGTCTTGAAAGTCCTTGTCAGTCCGCTATAATTGGAATCAGGCAAATGATTTCCAACAGTCGTCCTTAGCGGATCGACGGATGACTTCCAAGCTTTCCCATGAAACCCTCGCGCTTGCAACGCGGGGGTTTTGCGGTTTTAGCGTGAGCAATAAGTTATTTAGGTCCGGATGTCGTCAAACCTCACCAATGAGTGCGCCCTGAACGGATGCATGGCTATTCTCTGCATTATAGCGTTTGAATGCCACTTTAGCGCAATCCGCCCATAGATTGAGCGCGTTAGCCGGTTCTATCATCGATTCGCGGGCCAGACGTTGCAACTCTTCGTTGCTGTGTTGCCGCAACGTCGCTTCCCATTTTGCGGCGGTCATGCGTTGGCCAGTCAATACCAGGGTCAGTGGGTCTGCAACAGGCGGCTTTTGGGGTTCGTGACTCATCTTCACATCCTTCAATTTCTTAGGGCGAGGGCCTGACTGCATCTTCCGGGATTAGCGGCGTAGGGGAAATGTGCAGGATGATCCGGTTCCCCGATCCGAAATCGGCCAGGTAGAGATAACCCTTGCCAGGCACATAGGCCACTTGCAGCGGTTGGGTGGTGACGACTCCCGGCAAAGTGGCGGTGGTTGACTGAGGGGTCAAGCCGTAGCTGGTCAGGGATTGCAACGGCGCGATGTAACCGATGTGAAGGGCGTTGACGAACTGCTGGAATGCGGTCAGCGGGCTGCTGTTTTGCACCTCCTGCAGCAGCTGATTTTGTAGATCCCCAAATACCGTGTTGACAACTTGGCATGCCGCGCCAAACAAGGAATCCATGGAGAGATGACTGATTGTATCGATCAGGTTCCTGATTTGGTCATAGGTGCCCCCCAGCAACCGGCGCAGATCGAAGGCGAAAAGATCGATGGTGCAAACGCCGCCATATCCGTCTCCTTGCGGGTTGTTGACCGCGGCGAGAGGGTCGACTTCGGGATAGCTCATTTGTCGATCGGACATTGCCCGAGTGAGCTGACTCCCGGCAAGAGCGGCTTGCTTTAATTTGATCTCCATGTTGGGATCGCACGCTTGGGTAGCGGCGCTAAAGTTTCCCCATTGGCCCGTAACAGGATCATACGTCGGGGGCGGCGTCCAGGTGACGTTTCCGGTCTCCGGGTCGACGCTCGCTTGCCAACCATCATTGATGCGATCAATCGCCTCCTGACTCATGCAAAGATCGGCTCCAACCCGATAGGGTTCGGTCGGTGGGCATTCGGTCAGCGGTTCTGAAAGGGCTTGTCGGAATTCACCGGTACGATCCCCACTCATGGAAAGGTCCGGCGTTACTGCTGCCGCAGCGGGTGCGCTGGATGGTAGGGCGGGTTGAACAGCGTACGCTCCTGACCCGACGGATTTCGCATCGTCGATGCCCAAAGGTGGCCGCGCGCTGGCGGGCGGGGAGAGCGCCGTCAAACTGGGCAGCACGAGCGCCGCGGCAAGGGTCCGAGTGACCGTGAGCATCGGGATCGACATCATTATTTCGGAGAATGTCATCGAGGAGTAGATTTTTAGATAAATTTATAGCATAGTTATAATGACTGCAAGAGGAAAACGAATATGCCGACAGCGAGTTCCTTGTTGGAAGCATTTGGGAACAATTTTCCCGGATTAACCCAGTTCTTGACGATGCTGGCCTACGGGATCGGCCTGTGGAGCGGCGTGTCGACAGTCTGCCTCTTGCAGCGTCGCCTGCGTTTCGACGGGAGCGCAACCTTGGGTGCGATCATAGTGCGCGCGGCGCTTTGCGCGACTTGTCTTTATCTACCTACAGCAGTGTCGTCGGCGCAAGAGACGTTTTTTGCTTCGCCCACGATCCTCAGTTATTCGGTTGGGAGCGCGGTGTCCACGCCCGGGCATATTGTGTTGGATGTAGTGATCCGCTTTGTGCAGCTGGTGGGGTTATGGGCATTTCTTTGGGGAGGGGTGCTGCTTAATCGCGCCCATGGTCGTGGTCATTACGATCCAGGTTTGGGTAGCAAGGCCGTGGCTCACTTGGTGGGCGGAATCTTTTGCATCAACATTATTGCTGCCTTGCAAATGGTGGCGCAGAGCTTCGGTCTGGAAGATCTGTTGAACTACCTACTGGTTGCGGGCGGTTAAAACAGACGCTGCTTTACCAACGGGGGGAGAATTTTCGGAGAAAAAATTTTGTTATATTTATTTAAATAAATTTTAGGTCATGCTATGGTATTCATGAAGTGATGAGTGTGAGAGGTAGGCCGCGATGAACGAAAAGCTTTACTGGAAAATGCTGGCGGGCGGCGGGTTGGCTGCAGCCGCCATTACGCTCATAGGGTGCGAGCCGGCGCTGGCGAAAACGGCCGGCGAACTCGGCGCGCATATCGCCAGTCAGGGCGACAACCTGGGCAAGGCGGTTTCAGCCATGAGCTACGTGATCGGAATGGGAG
>JAGRHM010000840.1 GCA_020445005.1 Candidatus Competibacteraceae bacterium
CCGAATGTCACCGAAAGTCAGGGCCAAGGCCGTCCAGGTCAAGCGCCACCCATGGGCTTGCCCGCCAGACCAACAGGAGCGAGTCAAAGCCAAGCGCGAGGAACGCCGGAGCAGGCCGCGAGCGCGCTACTCCAACAAGTTCCTGGACGACTTGGAGAACAGGCACGGCTGAATCAGGAGCGAGTGAGGCGGCAGGGAGAATGGCAAGCATTCGGACCAGACACAGGAACGCTTGGAATCCCACGCGCCGACATGCCGCAAGTCAAGGCGGAACATCGCGGCGCACTGGTCAATTTCCTGAACTCGCGAGGCGTGGCGCATGAGCAGGATGAGGAAGTTGATCCAACGACGCTGAAGCCAACGCAAGCTGAGTTCTCGACCAAGAAAGTCCAGCAGGCTAACGAGTACCAAGGCGGTAATCGATCGATCTTGGTGTCCAGCGATGGGCATGTCGTCGATGGTCATCATCAGTGGTTATCCGCGTTGAGCAAGGGCGAGCCGATCAAGGCAATTCGCCTGGATGCTCCCATTGCTGACCTGCTACCGCTTGTTAAGGAATTCCCAAGCGCCACCGAATCGAAAGCAACTACTCAACCCCAACCGGAGCAACGCCGTGAAGAAAGGCAAGCCGAAGCCGCGCCCCTGCTGAGTCAGGAAGCGGAGAAAACGAGGTTCGCCGAGCCATCCAACGATGACGAAGCGAATCTCGAAAAACTAGGGTATCGGCTCTATAAGGGGGTTATACGATCTAAAGCCAAGGAAGCTCAGCTATGGGCGTCAGGATGGCGTCCCTACCTGTTCGATACCGAGGGAAAACCAGCTATCCATGATCTTGGCATCTGGGCAAAGCCGCCCAAAGCCGCCGCGCCACAGAAACAGAAAGCCCCCCCACCAAAAGAAAAGGGCGTTGCTCCCACCTGGAACAGCGCCAGCGAGATCGAACGCGCGGCCATGATCAGCCGTTCCAGCGAGAAGGCGGGCGCTCCCGTATCAAATGCCTTTGCCCAACGCAAGGCCGACGAGTGGAAGACGTGGGCCGATATTCCAGAGGGTCCAGCCAAGAAGCGGTTACGGGACTACATGGCGGACATCAGTCAGGCTGAAAACGCTCCTAACCGTACTGAATCACAAGGGAAAGAGACCGACAAAAAGGCGGACAAAATTGATCCTTCAACAGGATCAATATCAAAACAAAATGGAGCAACTGACCTTGCGGAGAGGGTGCGCGCCTACTTCTTGACCTCGTTGCGTCCATTGACCCCCAACACCTTCTGGGGAATGGCAGACAATGCGTTTGGTGGCACCCAAGCGCAGGGGGCCTATAACTCCAAGGATGCATACGATGCCATGGAACTCGGCCTCAATCTGGCGCTGCTTGACCAAGCGGAAGATATGCCGAAGCTGACCGCCGTGGATGTGGCCAGCGTCAAGACGGCTGTCGATTACCTGGAATCCCTGCAATCCAGGATTCCAACTCAGACCCGACGCGATGACGAGCAGCAGCGGATGCAGCAGTTCTCGACGCCGCATACTCATTCGCATGTCGCCGCTTGGGTCGCAAACATTACCCAGAATGATGAGGTGCTGGAGCCAACCGCCGGCACCGGAAACTTGGTGACTCACGCCAGACTGTTTGGCCCTGAGCGCATTGTAGCCAATGAGTTGTCGAAGCGCCGCGATGCACTGCTACGGCAAATCTCCGGCGTTCGTGTGCTGAATGAGAATGCTAACCACCTGAATGCGATCCTGCCGGCTGACGTAAAGCCAACGGTCGTCCTGATGAACCCGCCGTTCTCGGCAGACATCAGCAAGGTCGGAAAGAAAGACCTGGATGTAGGCGCAATCCACGTCGAGCAAGCGCTACAGCGTCTACAGCCGGGCGGCCG
>JAGRHM010000841.1 GCA_020445005.1 Candidatus Competibacteraceae bacterium
CATCTAAAAAATGGCGTAATTCAACACTACTTCGCCGCGGATCCGATTATCCAGCGGGTGTTGCCATTGCTCGGCGCGGAACGGTTTTTTGATTGAACGCTCTTTTTTCCATCAAGGCTTAACCGTGGACTCAATACGCTAAAATTTCGTCAATGTCCCCACTATCGCATTTAAGGAGAAACCGCATGAAGTTGACCAGCCCCACCCTGCGCGATCATCAACCGATTCCTGCCGAGTATGCCTTCGGCGTCGCGGATCCCGAACAACATGTCGTACTGGGCTCCAATACCAACCCGCCGCTGGCCTGGAGCGAACTACCGCCGGGAACCCGGTCCCTGGTTCTGATCTGTCATGACCCGGACGTACCGACCAAGGCGGATGACGTGAATCAGGAGGGGCGACAGGTGCCCGCCGACCTGCCGCGCACCGACTTCTATCACTGGATCCTGGTCGACTTGCCCCCAATGCCGGATCATATCCTGGCCGGCGAATTCTCCGAAGGCGTGATCCCAGGCGGCAAACCAGGACCAGAAGCCCCGCGCGGCGCTCGTCAGGGCATCAACAACTACCGGGAATGGTTCGCCAGCGATCCCGCCATGGCGGGCCGTTATTTCGGTTATGATGGACCCTGCCCGCCCTGGAATGACAGCATCGTTCACCATTATATTTTTACGCTATACGCGCTTGATGTGGAACGCTGCCCAGTAGAGGGCGATTTTACTGGCCCCGAGGCGTTGGCGGCGATCGCCGGCCATGTGTTGGATCAGGCCAGTTTGACCGCCACTTATAGTCTTAACCCGGACGCACCGGCCTAACCCTGGGCAATCCCTGCCCCTAACTTCTCCATTTACCAGGAGGTTGCCATGAATTCCGCTGATTCTTCCAGCGCCGATAAGCGCCGACTCAAACGCTGGTACCTGGTAATGTACCTGCGGGTTTACGATCAGGACACCCAGGAATTGTTGGGTCATATTGTGGACATCAACAAAGAAGGCGTCCGCCTGGTCAGCGATAAACCGATTCCCTTGAACCGCACCTTCCGGTTATGGCTGGATATTCCCAAGGAAAACAGCACACATCAGCGCATTCTCCTGGAAGCGGAAAGTCTGTGGTGTGGTCGAGACATCAATCCGGATTTCTACGACACCGGTTTTCGCATTCTGAACATTGGCGCATCGGCGCTGTTGCAACTGCAATTACTCATTGAGGAATTCAAGTTCTGATGTCGGATGCTCACGCTTAGGCGCTGGCTTGCGGGCGATAAACCGTTAAATCGCTGACAAGCCAGTTCCTACACACAATCTAATCGCCCTGAAAAACATTATGATACAGGAACTTAATCCCTACTTTAACCAGATTCAAAATCTCCAGGAGCGATGCGCGTCCCTGAGGGGGTATCTTTGACTTTGAAAACCGGCGCGAACGACTGATTGAAGTCAATCGCGAACTGCAAGAGCCTGACATCTGGAATGCTCCAGAACGCGCTCAGGCTCTGGGCAAGGAACGCGCGCAACTGGAGGCGGTCGTGGAACGGTTGGAAAGCCTCCATCGCGGCCTGAACGAAGCCGCCGAATTGCTCACCCTGGCCGGCGAAGAAGGCGACGAAGCCGCGATTGCTGAAGTCGCGAAGGATTTGCAGCAACATGACCGCATTGTCGCCGATCTGGAGTTTCAACGGATGTTCTCCGGTGACCTGGATTCCAGCAACGCTTTTCTCGACATCCAGTCCGGCTCCGGCGGTACTGAGGCGCAGGACTGGGCGGAGATGC
>JAGRHM010000842.1 GCA_020445005.1 Candidatus Competibacteraceae bacterium
AGCGTCCCTTGCCGTGTTTCTTGGCTTGATACATGGCGGTATCGGCATAATGCAGCAACAGGGCGCTCTCTTTGGCATGATCCGGACACAAGCTGATGCCAATGCTGGCCTGGATACAGACTTCGTTTTTTTCCAGAGTGAATGGATCCTGCAGGGCTTGAATGATTTTTTCCGCAACAACACCGGCATGTTGCGGATCAGGCAAATTTTCCAGCAAAACAGCAAATTCATCCCCGCCGATGCGGCACACGGTATCGCCAATGCGCAGACAGGTCGTTAGTCGGTGAGCAACTTCCCGCAGCAGGAGATCACCTATCCGATGGCCCAACGTGTCGTTGACAGGTTTGAATCCGTCCAGATCAACAAACATCAGGCCCGCGTACTGCTCGCGGACCCGCGCGCTTTTGACGACATATTCCAAATGCTCGTTGAAATAATAGCGATTAGGCAATTTGGTGAGCGCATCGTAGTGCGCCAGTTGATTAAGATGCCGGTTGGAATTTTCGTGCTCCCGCAATTTGTGTTTCAATCCTTCTTCACACCGTTCGACAAACCCCAGCATCAGATTAAAACCGTGCGCCAGTTGGCCGATTTCGTCATGACCCGTGTTGTCGGCGCGCAGTCGGTAATCATGTTGTTCCGACACCTTGCGCGTTAGATCGGTCAGTTCCAGCAAGGGCCGGGTAATGACTCGTTGCAGGCGGTCCATCAACGATAAAGCGCCGAGCAACGCAACCAACATCACGAAAATGATCGTGCTTATGAAGCCCAGGAGACGCTGATACAGTGCATCAAAACTGACTTGCAAATAGATGAAGCCCGTGGACTGGTTTGGCAGAGGGATTGGTTCCGAGACCTCCAGATAGCGCCAGTTCAAACGGTGCGTCGACGCCGGCGCGGGCCATTTTGACGGGCCGTTCGCGGTAACGGGAAGCTGGATTCCTGCAAAAGGCAGGCGTGAATCCTGGTTTGCCAGAGCATAGGAATCCTTATGGTAAATTGTAAAGACTTGGCCGTCGGGAAGGTAGAGCGCCGCCACAGTGATATCAGGATTGAAACGCAGACTGCCCAGCAACTCCTCGGCGGTTTCTCTGTCCTCGAACACCAGCGCCGCGTTGCTGTTCTCGCCCAGGATATGGGCCATAGCCTGCGTGTTGTGCAACAAGCTTTGCCGGTAGGCGCAAAATTCCAGACTGACCAGCGCCAAGCTCACCAAAAACATGGCTGACCCCAGGGAAATCAGTTGAGTAACCCGCAGTTTGCCCTTGATTGAAAGATTACTGAACCAGACGCCAAGCGATTTCATGGATCGTTTATGCATAACTAAGGTTACAAGTATCATTATGTCGCATAGCGCCTAGAACCGCCAGAGCGCCTTAAGATAGGCTCCGCGTTCGATTTCGCCTAACACGGGTCCTAAATCCGCAGAAAAATATTCGGGATGGCGGTCATCCAGCAGGTTTTGTCCCACCAGGGAGAAAGTCAGATCAGGATCGGGCGACCAGGCCAGTCGCGCATCCAGGCTGGTGTACGCCGGAATTTGCAGGATGGGAAGTTCATCAACGTAGCGCAACCACAGGTTCAGTTCTATTTGAGGAGAAACCGTCAGTGCTGACAGCAGAGAGAATTGATGACGCGGACTGCTGCCTTCATTGGTCCCAGCAGGATCATTAAGGCTCATCTGCAGGTAGCTATAACTGGCTTGCAATCGCCAATCATTGAGAGGGCGCCAGTCGGCAGCGATTTCCAAGCCATAGGTGTGGCCACGCAAAGCGTTGCCTACGTTAAACGGCAATACCAGATGTGGAACGGGTTGCGACTCGGGGAATGGCGCCGCCAGCATGACGGAGAACAGTTGGTCATAATCGTTCCAGAACAG
>JAGRHM010000843.1 GCA_020445005.1 Candidatus Competibacteraceae bacterium
GCTCGAAAGCCCAGTCCAGCGGCGGTCGGCCCAAAATCCAGGCGCCCAACCGATAAGTGACGAACATGACGGGTGGAATAGTCAGTGGATTGGTAATCCAGACCATAGCGACCGCTACCGGCAAATTGAAGCGCATTAACGCCGCCGCAGTGGCGGCCAACAGCATTTGCCAGGGAACCGGCACAAAAGCGAAAAACATACCTGCAGTCAAGCCGCGCACTGTCGAACGACGGTTGAAGTGCCAAAGGCGGGGATCGTGGAGTAACTCACCGAGAAAACGCAAATTCTTATGCGCCCGTAACTGATGGGAATCCGGCAGGAAACGCTGTAGAAACTGCTTCATGGCGATGCTCGACCAGGAATTGGCGAAATGCCGGCTAATAAGACTGAGTCCTCGTCTGAAAATTCAGACGATAGAGAGTTTCCGATAAACAGACCCAAACACTTTGGCAAAGGTCATGGTATGGCCTCCGAAAATTAATTTTGTATGCTCAGTATAGCCAATGCCATCAAGGTCAAACCGGGCCAAAGTATCTATACTTTACATCAGTCGTTCCAAAAAAACTGACAAACATTAAGATTTTCATTGGGCGAACCGCCCGATTTTTCCCTACGCGACCACCGTTATAGAGAACCGTCATGCAAAGCCCAATAAAAACCTTCCAATTTGTCCAGTTATGCCTTGCTTTGGGTCTGACTGTGGTTAATCCGCTCCATGCCGCGACTCGCCCCGATTTTTATGCGGAATTCAATCCCGCTGCCGGCCAACTTCCCTTTCCTACCAATCTGTTATTCAGTGGCTCGATCGACGGTACGCTGAACATCCCGGTTCCCGATCCCGATCCCGATAATCCGGCTGATCCGCGTCTTGCGCTGAATGCCCTGGACGGATTCTCCACTGTCGCGCCCCTGACCGCGCAATTTTCCAGCACACTCAGCGCGGACACCGTTCAGGCGGGCGATACGGTGCGGGTATTTGAGGTAGAGTTGGTCAATCCGTTCCTGGATCCGACGCATCCTGGACCGTTTGCGATCACCAGAGTCAGGCGCGAACTGCAAGCGGACGAGGACTACAGCGTCAGCTTGCTGCCGCAAGATCCTGATCAGACCACCCTGAATATCTATCCGTTGCGCCCGTTGACGCCCAAAACCGGTTATCTGGTGGTCCTCACCAACGGCATTCAGGATCGCGGCGGTTTCGAGGCGTCGCCTTCGCCCATCTATGCGTTGACCCAGTTAACGATTCCACTCATGGATGCCAATGGTCAAAGCGTGATTCCCGGCTTGAGCGACGCCGAGGCTCAGGCGCTGGAGCCTTTGCGGCAATTGACCAATAACCAGGAAAGCGCCGCCGCCAGCCAGGGTGTGGCGCGCACCAGCATCGTGCTGAGCTGGACATTCATGACCCAGTCTATCGACGATGCGTTCACGGCGCTGGGTGAGAATCTCAAGCCGCTGGGAATGGCGGTGCAGCCGACCGGCGCGACCACGGCGGCGGTTGGCCTGGGCCTGCCCGGCTTTTCCGATATTTACGCCGGGGCGTTGGCGATTCCCTATTATCTCGACAAGGACGAACCGTTGAGCGGCTATTGGCAAACTGCTGATAGCGGCGCGGTCACTCGCTATAACCCTGTCCCAGCAGCGACTACGGTCCTGCAAATCCCGGTGCTGATGACGGTGCCCAACGCCAAAAGTGGTCAGCGTAAACCGGCGCGCGGATGGCCGGTGGTCATTTACCAGCATGGCATCACCCGCAGTCGCACTGATCTGCTCGCGGTCGCTGATGCGCTGTCGTTCGCTGGGTTCGCCGCCGTGGCGATCGATCTGCCCTTGCATGGCATTACAGATGTCAATAACCCCTTTTACCTGCCGAGCATGGAGCGGACGTTCGATCTGGATTTAGTCAATAACGCAACTGGCGCGCCTGGCCCGGATGGAGTGATTGACGCTTCTGGCAGTTACTTCATTAATTTGCAAAGCATGTTGACGACCCGGGACAATTTGCGTGAAGGCGCTCAGGATTTGCGACAACTGACGGCAACCTTGCCCCTCATCGATCTGAACGGCGATCAACAACCGGATTTCGACACTAGACGACTGCAA
>JAGRHM010000018.1 GCA_020445005.1 Candidatus Competibacteraceae bacterium
ACCGGTTTCGCGCTCGCCGCTTCGGTGGTTCTGGTGGCCCTGTTCGGACTGAAATTAAACCAGAGCGACGCCACCTTCGCGCCCACGGCCTCACTGGCCGCTGATATTTCCTCTTCTCCCACTATGATCTCTCCGCCGCTCCAAACCGTATCGCTGACCCCGTCGGCTGGCGACGCCAACGAACCGGCTGAAGCCCGGTTGAACAGCTATCTGGTAAACCATAATGGCTATGCCTCCAGGAATAGCGTGAATGGCATGCTACCCTATGTGCGCATGGTCGGCTATCAAGCCTCCCACTGACACCCCTCGCGAATGAAGCGAAAATTGTTGACCTGCGCCGCTTTGGCGCTCGCCGCCGGTTCGCTGTCTCCCATCGCCTGGACGACTGAACCCTCCTCGTCAGTGACCAAAGCAGCGCGGCAGTGGTTGGAGCAGATGATTGAAGCCAGGCAAACACTGAATTACGAAGGCACCTTCATTTATATTCAGGGCCCCCATGTAGAATCCATGCGGATTATTCATGGCAGCAGTCCTGAGGGTGAACGACAGCGGTTGTTTTCCCTGAACGGTCCGCCCCGTGAAGTTGTTGTAGCGAATAACCATGTCATTTGCCTGCTGCCACGGCAACAGGCGACTTTTCCTGGCAGCGATTATCAGCGTTCCCCATTTCCCTTATCGATTCCCCGCGAACTGGGTCGATTGGAAAACCATTATGCTTTTGAGATGCTCGGCGAGGATCGCATCGCTGGTCTGGAAACACAGGTGATCGCCATCAAGCCCCGGGATGCCTGGCGGTTCGGCTATCGGTTATGGCTGGATGAACGTAACGGCATGTTGCTGCGTTCGGCGCTGCTGGATGAGCAGGCTCAGCCGGTGGAACAATTGATGTTCACTGACTTGCAGGTCAAATCGCAGATCGATGAGTCCGCTTTTGAATCTCCAGTCTTGTCGCCGGATGTGGCGTCGACTTCAGAGCCTGGCAATCCAGACCCGCTGCCTCCAGCCGGCGAACCGGTCGCGGAGTCCGCCTGGCGGGTTGGACCATTGCCCGAAGGGTTTACCAAGGTGCTGCACAATCGCTTCACGGAAGCTTCCGGGCAACATCCAACCGAACATCTAGTGTTTGCTGACGGTCTTGCCACGATCTCGGTATTTTTGGAAAAGCTGGATAAGGATCCCCCGATACTACAAGGGGAATCGCGGTTCGGCTCGATGAATGCTTTCGGTAGAGTGGTAGCCGGACACCAGGTCCTGGTGGTGGGTGAAGTGCCCGCCGCGACGGTGCAACGCATTGCGAGTTCGATTCAGCATGCCCCAGAGGCCGCCAAACCATGATCGAGGAACGGGCCAGAGTGGCGGAGGCTGGCGATGGCTACGCCTGGGTGGAAATTGAGCGCCGGTCGGCTTGTGGAAGTTGCCAGGTCAGCGGCGGCTGTGGCTCAGCGACGCTGGCGAAGATATGGAGCGGACGCCAGATGCGAACGCGAGCGATTTCAGATCTGCCGCTGCGACCGGGCGACGAGGTCATCGTTGGTTTGGCGGATGGCGTTCTGTTGCGCGGGGCGCTTCTGGCTTATCTTGTACCGCTGGCGTTGATGTTGGCCGGGGCGTTGCTAGCTGAGGTCGCGTTCGCCGGCGCCGGTGAGGAGCCGGTAATTCTGCTGGGGGCGCTGGGACTGGGACTGGGTTTTCTGGTGGTGCGCGCTGCAGCGCGGCGCTGGCGGGATGACGCCCGGTTTCAACCAATCGTATTGCGGCGAGCCAGCCTGGTTGCCAGGGATATGCCTTCAACGCCGCAATGACGCTATAATCCACCCTTCATTCAAACTGCTTACCCAAGTTGCAGTGATGTAGAACGGATATTCCGCCTATTCCAACCAGGGTTGGAAGCCCGAGCTACGCCGGCAGCAGGGAATCATTAGCCCGGTCGCTAGACGCTAGTGGAGTTTATGGATTACATTCGCAACTTCTCAATCATCGCCCATATTGACCATGGCAAGTCCACGCTGGCTGACCGGTTTATCCAGATTTGCGGTGGTTTGAGCCAACGGGAAATGGCCGATCAAGTACTCGATTCTATGGATCTGGAGCGTGAGCGCGGCATCACGATCAAGGCGCAAAGCGTCTCATTGCGTTATCCGGCCCGCGACGGCCACATTTACCAATTCAACATCATCGATACGCCGGGACATGTGGATTTTTCGTATGAAGTCTCCCGTTCGTTGGCGGCTTGCGAAGGCGCGCTGTTAGTGGTGGATGCTGCTCAGGGGGTTGAAGCGCAAAGCGTTGCTAATTGCTATACTGCCATTGAACAGGGCTTGGAAGTGTTGCCTGTCCTCAACAAGATCGATCTGCCCTCGGCGGATCCGGAGCGGGTAGCGCACGAGATCGGCGATATCATTGGCCTGGATGCCAGCCACGCCCTGCGCGTCAGCGCCAAATCGGGACTGGGCGTCGAGGATCTGCTGGAGGCGATTGTCGCCCATATTCCAGCGCCCAAGGGTCAACCAGACGGATCCCTTAAGGCGCTGATCATCGACTCCTGGTTCGATAACTTCGTCGGGGTGATCTCGCTGGTGCGCGTGGTGGATGGACGCATCGTTCCCAAGCAGAAGATTCAGGTCATGTCCACCGGACGGGCTTTTCAGGTGGAAAGCGTTGGTATCTTTACTCCCAAGCGCACTGATCAGCCGGTATTAAATGCGGGCGAAGTGGGTTATGTAATCGCCGGGATCAAGGACATCGATGGAGCGCCCGTCGGGGATACGCTCACTGGCGCTGATCATCCGGCGAGCGAGCCACTGCCCGGTTTCCAGAAAGTGCAGCCTCGAGTGTTCGCTGGACTGTTCCCTGTCGATTCGGACGATTTCGGCAACTTGCGAGAAGCGTTGCAAAAATTGCGGCTGAACGATGCCTCGCTATTTTTCGAGCCGGAAACCTCACAAGCGATGGGCTTTGGATTTCGTTGCGGCTTTCTGGGTCTGTTGCACATGGAGATCGTCCAGGAACGGCTGGAGCGGGAGTA